>NZ_JAZGJN010000242.1:0-33009 GCF_038085095.1 Photorhabdus sp. P32
CAAACAAAATGCACCAAACTGTTTTTTTTAGTCAAAAACACTAAGAGCACATAATATTTCGGAGTTAACACTCGAAAAAAGACATTAATTTGAACTTATAATCTAATTAATCAATTAATATTTGATTGAATTCAGATGAACCCACTGATTCTTTACAATAAAGAAATGAAAGAATGTTAAAAATAGTAAAAAACAACGAAAAAAAACCATATATTATAAACAGTTAAATATTGGCAATTTCGCATTACACAAAATTTGACTTAATCGGTCGTTTTATAGGAACATATTTACAGTTTGGTGCATTTTGTTTGGTTTAGAAAATATTAATCCGAGATTTTTAAACTATTTTTGCGCTGAATATTGGGTGCATGGAGCTGGAATCCTGCACGGTTATTTTTTTATGGTATTGGGTATTTTATCCTTAAATTCAAGGAATTAATTCACATGAGATTGAATAAATTGGTTATGGCCCTGGGGCTAGGTGTAGCTTTGGCTGCGGGTTCTGTCAATGCAGCCAATCCTAGCCAAGGTCACGGAACGGTGACTTTTACCGGGTCTATTACTGATGCACCTTGTTCTATCACTCCAGAAACGGTTGATCAGGTAGTTCCAATGGGCTCTATTTCTAGCGCATCTTTAAAAAACGGCGGCCGTTCTTCTTCCACGCCATTCAAAATTTCTTTAGATAACTGTACGACGGAAACGATAAGCACAGTCACCACGACGTTTATTGGCGCCAAATCCAGCATCGCCGGCGGTGATGGTTTGCTAGGTATCGAAGGCGTTGCGAAAGGTGCTGGTATTGCGATCACGGATGCGGGCGGTAACAAAATCAAATTAGGTACCCCCTCACCGGCTGTAGCTCTGCATGATGGTGATAATGATCTGCATTTTGCCGCCTATCTTCAAGGTGATACTTCACCTGATGCCGTTGTTCCGGGTAATTTCACCGGCATTGCCAACTTCCAGTTGACTTATCAATAAGTCTTTTCATGCACGGAAACGCTGACAGGGAAGCGGGCGTTTCCTAATCAAAAGTTTTGAATAAGTTTAGCTGGAGAGAAGCCATGAGTCGATATGCTGCCGTTGTTGTAGTGCCCTGCCTGTTAATGTTTTCCTGTGTTATTGAAGCTGAAACGGCTGCTCCACAAGGAACGCAAGGATATGGCCGCGTTAGCATGCAAGGCGCCATCATTGATACGGCCTGTGCGATTGACGCAGGTAGCCGTGACCAGACGATTGAGTTAGCCACGATCCCGGTAAGCCGGATGATACATGATGGACAGGGACCCGCGCGTCCTTTTTCCATCCATTTGATTAACTGTGTACTGACTTCTGCCGCCTTGGGTAAACCCGATTGGCGCCATTTTCAGGTGACGTTTGACGGTGTGCCTGATGGGCACAATTTCCGGTTATCCGGTGCGGCTCAAGGGGTGGCATTACAAATTACAGACATATACGGCAATCAGGCGTATCCGGGAACTCCATTGCCGCTGAGAGACTTACAGGCAGGGCAGATGACGCTTAATTACGCGATGCGATTGGTGGGTAATCGCCAGTTATTGCAAGCAGGGCAGTATCGAACCACTGTTCGGTTCAGGCTGGATTATCACTAATCATCGATCTGGGAATGTTATGGCTTTATTTTTAGGTTTGACCACTGAATATGACAAGGTGGTCTCGGTTAGGTGTGTCCTGAAGCCTCTTATTGTTTCGGTACTGCTTGCTTTAATAGGTACTCATGCTGTGTATGCGGAACAGGAAATTGAATTTAATACGGATGTGTTAGATGTTCAGGATCGTTCTCGGATTAATTTAAAAGAATTTTCCCGTGCGGGTTATATCATGTCGGGGGATTATCAGATGGCGATAAGACTGAATAAAAGTGAACTGCCGGAGATGCCGGTTACCTTTATGGCGCCGCCGGGTGATCCGAAGGGGAGTGTAGCGTGTTTGCCGCCTGAGCTGGTGAAGCAGTTAGGGCTACGGGCGGAATGGGAATCAAAGATTACTTGGTGGAACAATAATCGGTGTCTGGAGACTAAAACGCTGCCTGGCATGACGGTGCGCGGTGATCTGAGCAGTGACACGTTATACCTGAGTGTGCCTCAAGCCTATCTCGAATATAGCTCGCCGGACTGGGACCCGCCGTCACGTTGGGATGACGGGATTTTTGGCATGATGTTTGATTATAACGTCAATGCCCAGGTCTCTAAGCCGACGAAGGGAAATGAAAATCAGAATATCAGCGCTAATGGTACGACCGGGATAAATTTGGGCGCGTGGCGTCTGCGGGCAGACTGGCAATCACAGTACAACCACACCACGGGGCGGTCGGGGAGCACTGAGAAGAATTGGGATTGGAGCCGTTATTACGTGTATCGGGCAATACCGCGTTGGCAGGCTAAGCTAACGTTGGGTGAGGATTACCTTAATTCAAATATCTTTGACAGCTTTCGTTTTACTGGGCTCAGTCTGGTGACGGATGACAATATGTTACCTCCGAACCTGCGAGGCTATGCGCCGGAGGTAACCGGAGTAGCGAAAACCAATGCCAGAGTGACTATTCGTCAGCAGGGGCGGGTGTTATATGAGACCCAAGTGGCGCCAGGTCCATTTCGTATTCAGGACATCAATGACGCAGTGAGCGGCAAACTGGATGTGCGGGTAGAGGAGCAGGATGGCGGTTTACAAGAATTTCAGGTCGATACCGCGAATATTCCCTATTTAACCCGTCCGGGCCGGGTGCAGTACAAACTGGCGGCGGGTAAACCGACTAACTGGAAGCATCACAGTGAGGGCTCCGGTTTTGGTATCGGCGAATTTTCCTGGGGAATAAACAACGGTTGGTCGTTGTATGGCGGGATATTGGGAGCTGGGGATTATAACGCGTTGTCATTGGGGGTTGGGCGTGATCTGATGGCCTTTGGCGCCCTTTCCTTTGATGTCACTGAATCCCGCGCTCATTTACCGGATGAGGACCAAACATTGATGGGAGGATCTTATCGTCTCAGTTATTCCAAACGTTTTGAGGAGTATGACAGCCAGGTGACTTTTGCCGGTTACCGTTTCTCGGAACGTGACTTTATGAGCATGAGCCAGTATCTGGATCGTCGTTATCACGATGGCGATGCTGAGAGCAATAAAGAACTTTACACCATTATGTTGAACAAGCAGTTCACGCATATTGGCGCCAGTATCTACTTGAATTACAGCCATCAGACTTACTGGAATCGTTCGAATAACGATCGCTATAACGTATCAATATCACGCTATTTTGATATTGGAAGTTATAAGAACATTAACCTGAATCTGTCTGCTTACCGTAATAAATATGAGGGTAAAAATGACGACGGGATGTATATGACATTATCCCTGCCGTGGGGTAATTCAGGAACTATCAGTTATAACGCAATGGCCAACCGGGAAGGTAACTCCCACACGGTAGGTTATTACGATCGGATTAATGAAAACAGTAATTATCGTTTAGCGGTTGGCACCAGTATTGACGGCAAGGCCGCGGCTAACGGTTATTTAACCCATTACGGCGATCGTGCTCAATTGACGACCAGTGCGAGTTATCAGGATGGGCGTTATACCACGGCGGCGTTTTCTATTCAGGGGGGCATGACCATGACGCCAAAAGGCGCAGCGTTGCATCGCATTAATATGCCGGGTACTACCCGTTTGATGGTAGATACCGATGGTGTCGGCGGCGTACCGGTGAAAGGTTTCGGCGCGATTACCCATACCAATATGTTCGGTAAAGCGGTGATCTCTGATGTGAATAACTATTACCGTAACAGTGCGAGTATTGACTTGAACAAACTGCCGGACAACGTGGAGGCAATACGGTCGGTACAACAAGCAACACTGACGGAAGGCGCGATTGGTTATCGTAAATTTCAGGTGATATCCGGTGAAAAAGCGATGGCCCTTATCCGCTTGCCGGACGGTAACGCGCCGCCATTTGGGGCAACAGTACTGAATAAGGATCAACGGGAGATCGGTATCGTCAGTGATAGTGGGAACACCTACCTGAGCGGGATAAATCCGGGAGAGAAACTGGATGTGCGTTGGGATGGGGAATTGCAATGTGTGATTGAGCTGCCACCAGAATTACCCAAAGTAGAAGAGATGGCTTCGTTATTACTGCTCTGCCAACTGGCCGACGGTAATAAACGGCCATAACGTTAATTGACTGGCAGCGTGAAAACCTTGTTGCTGTCACCGAAACTTATCGCGGTGACTTGTAATGATTATGCTAAGAATGAGTAATTGAGGATGAAATTGAAGAATACAATCAATGTAGTCGCGATAGCTGTCTTAAGTCTGTCAGTGATCAGTGAGTCAATGGCGGCTATTGCGCTGGATCGTACCCGCATCGTGTTTAACGGTGAGGACAAATCCACCAGCATGGATATCAGCAACCAGAACAAAGAGTTGCCATATCTGGCGCAGGGATGGATAGAAGATGAGCAGGGTAACAAAATCAATGGTCCGTTAGTGGTGACGCCACCGGTACAGCGGGTGGAGCCCGGCGCTAAGAGTCAGGTGAAAATACAGTCACTGCCGACAACTGCACAGCTACCCCAAGATCGGGAAAGCTTGTTCTATTTTAATTTGCGTGAAATTCCGCCGCGCAGCAAGAAGCCGAATACCTTACAGATTGCGCTACAAACCCGAATTAAGCTGTTCTATCGCCCGAAAGCCATTTTTGCCAGCCGCACCGATTTGGACAATCCGTGGCAAGAGAAGATGACTTTGACACGTCAGGGGGACCAATATCAGGTGAACAATCCGACACCCTATTACATCACTGTGGTGGATGCATCAAGCCAGCTTAAGGGTAAAACGGCGGCGGACTTTAAGCCATTTATGATAGCGCCTAAAAGTAGTGCGGTGCTGAGTGGTAGTGTCGGGGCATTGGGAAGTGCGCCAGTACTGACGTATGTCAATGATTATGGCGGCCGACCGCAATTGACTTTTAGTTGTGCGGGGAATCATTGTCAGGTGACTAAAAGTTCGTCGTGACGGGCGAAGCCGGGAGGAACGACGATGAACATCAAGCGGATAGGCTGCGTACTGACACTGGCGCTCTGGCTGATGCCAGCAATAGCGAGTCAAGCGAGGGAGACGCGGGCAGCAGATATCGAGGGCTTGCACGGCGAACTGCATGTGTTTGGCGGGCTGACTGAGGCGGCTTGTCGGCTGGACATGACTTCTGCATGGCAGGAGGTGAATCTGGGGAACACGCCAAACAGTGACTTACGCCGGCCAGGTGATAAAGGGACGCCGATCCCATTCATATTGAAGTTTCGTGACTGTCTAAGAACCAAAGGGGCAATAGGTGACAGGCGGAACGGCAATCTGACGTGGAATCAGTTACAGCCGGTGGTGACGGTTAGTTTTGCGGCGCCGGCGGATCGCGATTATCCACATCTGGTGCGGGTGACCGGTATCACCGGGTTGGGGTTACAGATAACAGATACCGCGAATAATGATATTCGGTTGGGAGAGCGAGGACGCCCGCGTTTTACGGCAGCGGGGCAGGACAGCTTGGAATATTACGTGACGCCGGTGCGGACGCCGAGAGCGCTAGGGATTGGGCAATATCGCGCGGTAGTGGATTTCAGGGTGAATTATGACTAACTCGCTGTGTTTTCCAGGAATAAAAAAACAGTATCGCAGGCAGAAAAAATGGAGCGTATTACTGTTTGGCTGTTTATTGAGTGTTAATGCTCAGGCTGATTTACTGACAAAAAGGGTAAATTTAGCAGCAGGACCTGTCAGTAATTTTTCGGGTAAAACGCCGGTCAATATTTACGGTGTGGTTATCGCTCCTCCGCCTTGTGTGATTAATAATGGCAATACTATTGATGTAGATTTTGGCGACGTGATGATTAACCGGATTGATGGAGTTAATTATATGCAACCCGTCAAATACACCGTGAAATGTGAAAAAATGCCGGCTAATGCAATGAAAATGATGATATTGGGTAACACTGCCAGTTTTGATCGAACGGTATTACAAACCAATCACTCTGGGCTTGGCATTGCCGTTATTCATAACGGACGAAAATTGCCCGTCAATGACTGGATGAAATTTAGCTATCCTAATTTTCCTGAATTACATGCGGTGCCGGTAAAAGAGATGGCTACGGTATTGAAAGGCGGCGACTTTGGCGCGGGTGCGACCATGATGGTTGAATACCAGTGAACGGGAGACATGCAATGAACCCTTTGATCTATCGTGTTTTCTGGGGTGCATGCTTGGGGTTAATCAGTGTGATGCCGGGACAGGCGGCAGATAATATGTGGTTTCACGGCACACTGCTTGAAGCGCCCCCTTGCGTTATTAATGACGGCAATATGATTGATGTCGATTTTGGTCACAATGTTGGCATCCATCAGGTGGACGGGGTGAATTATACCAAGCCCGTGAATTACCAGTTGGTATGTGCGCCTAATATCTCAGGTTGGAATTTAGGATTGACAGTGATTGGCCCGCCAACTTCATTTGATGATGCAGCATTGAAAACCAATATTACTGATTTAGGCATTCGTCTGACGTTGGATGGTAAAGCATTCACCCTTAATAAGCGTATTCCGGTGACATCGCAGAAACAGCCGGTGATACAAGCGGTGCCGGTAAAAAAACCAGGAAGTACGTTGTCGGAAGGGGTATTTGAAGTGACGGCGACATTGCTGGCGGAATACCAGTGAAAGGAAAGCTAATGAAATATTTAAAATTATTCGTGTTGCGTGTTGGTTTTATGGTTATTGCTGCCACGGTTTACGGTCATCAAGTGGTACAGGCTGCGGATAATATGCGTTTTCACGGTGCATTAGTTAAAGAACCTTGCACGATTAAACCGGGTGATGAAGATATCCAGCTTGATTTTGCAACAATTTCTGAAAAATATTTGTATCTGCATGGTAGGACCAATAGTGAGCCTTTTCTACTCAGGTTATCTGGTTGCGATATGAGCGTGGGGAAATCGATTAAACTGACATTCAGCGGCATGGAAAATACGCAGTTGCCGGGCTTATTAGCGTTAAGTGCCGGGAGCCAAGCCTATGGGATTGCCATCGGTATCGAAACGGCAGAAGGCAAACGGTTGCTGTTGAATAGAGAGGGGGATGCCTATCCGTTAAAAGAGGGGGAAAACTTGATTGTACTGCAAGCATATGTGCAGGCAGAACCCACTGCGCTAGCTAACCAGACGATTAAGCGAGGCGCATTTCATGCGATTGCGACATTTAATCTGAATTATGACTAACTTGCACGATTTTATTAGGTAACTCAATGAAAAAGTTATTCTCTGTTTGCCTGGTACTTTTATTATCGCTGTTTTCATTAAGTGCGGTTGCATCAATATTTTCATATATCACTAAATCCGAGGGAATTCCTACCAATGCCTATTATACTTTTGTAATTGAACGTTGGGACCCAGAAAACGATTTTACGCCAAATCCTTGTTATGGTTATTCTGCGTGTTGGATATCGGTTAACCATCGCCATTTCGCTGATGGTTATTCAGGACAGCCTTATAGGCTATTCAATACTCGTGTGGAAAGATTTAAGACCATGAAACAAGTGCAAGCGGAGATATTGAAATATACCAGTTTTCCGATCACCGGAGTGGCAAAACATTTTGGCCCTGCTATTCGGTCTCATCAGGAATGTGTCGGGCTATTTTATGAAACCGATCGAAGTGGTTTTCATGGAAGATTATTACCTGGATCTTTATGTGGCGTTGCGCCACCGCCGATAGGATTTTGTCAAGTCAGTGAAGGCTCCGTTGAACTTAATTACGGCAGTATTGATGAGGCAAAACTAGAAGGCGCGACCAGAGCGGAAAATATCAATGTGGCCTGCAATGTAGACATAGAGATTATCGTGACGGCGACGGGGCCTGATAGGGGATTAGTACCTTTAAGAAGTGATGGTAGTTTGAAAGCTAAATTGCTATTAAATGAGAAAAATGGTGAAGATGGCGTTGCTGTATTTGTACCGGCTGGAGGAAGTGTACCAGTTACAGTGAAATCAATTTTACAGAAGAATGGCAGAGTAGAGGCAGGACCTTTCTCGGGATCAGGGGCGATAATTTTGGCAATGCCATAAAAAGGTGTTTTTTTAATTTAAAGGCTGGGATGAAAATGAAACAAGATCATCTATTAGTAGGGAAGCGTATTCAAAAAAGAAGGAAAGAGTTGGGTATGACCGCCGTAAAATTGGCGGAAAAAATAGGTATTAGTCAGCAACAACTCTCACGTTATGAGAGAGGGATAAACCGAATTAATTTATCCCATCTGGTGCAGATCGCTTCAATATTGGAGACGCCGATAAATTGGTTTTTCCTTGATTGTTGTTATCCTGCAACCAATAACAGCATCAATAAATTAACAGACCAATATATCCCTATTGCGGAGGCTACATTGGGTAAATTTGGATGTTAACTGATCTCGGCTCCAATAGGGGGATCTATAAACCAGTTGATGACTGAGTTTCGTGACCGACGGAACGGTCACTTTTATGATTTCTTCGTTAGCCATGTTATTACTACAAATCAAAGAGTTTATTCTGGTTCATATTCCCTTTTGAAAAAGTGATTAAAATTCGGATAGTAATTTAATCATGTATGTGAAATTTCCTCCTCATCACTATTGGCTATTGTTAGTGATACCCATTTTTAAAAGAGAAACGAATTTACCGTTTGAAAACGCTAATTCTCAGGCTGTAATAGCATAGCGCCAGTTCTGCTAATTGAGCTAAAAGTCATCATCTAACCTCATCAGAAAAGATAATATTTCATCACCAATTTACGACAAGTATCACTTCGTAAGTGATTTCATCCTGAAATCAAACATCATAAATGTGACGTATATCACATAATTAACACAAAAAATGAAATTAATTTGAAATTATTAGAATTGATTATTAAATGATTAATATTAATCTGTTTTTTATACAATATTGTCACAAAATAATCACATTGGCCTGTTTTTTGCTTTTAAATATAACCCTTTGTTTTTGCTGCTATCTTAACCAATCCCCTATTTTTAGATGCCCAGTTGATCATCAATCCTAGATATTGATCGCTAAGCTAAATTCATGGTTAATACCGCTTCGGCATTGTGGAATAGAAAGTCAATGAAAAGCAGTATTTTAGTGTTTGCGGTTTTTTATATCGTGATTTCAGGCAGCCAGGCCGCAAACCTCTTAGAACAACAACGCATTCATCAACAGGCACGCCAGCAAGACTTGGAGGCTCAATTAGCCCCATCCCTTGTGGAGGTTCACCTTTCTGTCCCCAAACCCGCCGGTTTCCAAACTTCCCCGGTCACGGCCGGATTCAACCTGTATTGGCAGTATTAATTTAAATAACCCGGCTGCCAGTGGGTAGCGTGTAAGTGGAGTTAATCATGAATAAGCAGCTGTATCGTATTATCTTTAATCAGGCCCGCCAGATGTGGATGGTGGTCGCCGAGATAGTGTGTGCCGGGCGCGGACAAACGGGACGCCGCACTCGTCGGCCATCTCTACGGTCGTGTCGTTGCCGGTTCACCGCGTTACGATTCAGTCTCTTGTTAGCGCTTGGCGGAGTTTCACTCACCGCACAGGCGGCGATTGTGGCCGATGGACAGGCGCCGGGGCGTCAGCAACCGACCATCATTCGCAGCGCCAACGGCACCCCGCAGGTTAATATCCAGACGCCCGGCGCCGATGGGGTTTCCCACAACAGCTACCGTCAGTTTGATGTGGATAAACAAGGGGTTATCCTCAATAACAGCCATCAGGCCACGCAGACGCAACTCGGCGGTATGGTGGCGGGTAATCCGTGGTTAGCCAAAGGGGACGCCAGCGTTATCCTCAATGAAGTCAACAGCCACGACCGCAGTCACCTTAACGGCTGGATTGAAGTGGCCGGGCATAAAGCCGAGGTGATTATTGCCAACCCTTCGGGGATCACCTGTAACGGCTGCGGTTTTATTAACGCGCATCGCACCACGCTCACCACCGGACAGGCGCTGATGGAGCGGGGCCGATTGAAAGGGTTTGAGGTCAATCAGGGGGAAGTGCGGATTGACGGGCACGGCATGGACAGCACCCAGCAAAGTTACACCGATATTATCGCCCGCTCCGTGGCGATTAACGCCAAATTACATGCGCAAGACCTGAAAGTGACTGCCGGGCGCAATCGGGTGGATGCGGCACACCAGAAGATTGAGAAAAAATCCGCTGAGGCCACTGACCAGCCGGAGTTTGCGTTGGATGTGGCGGCACTGGGCGGCATGTATGCCCATAAAATTAGGTTGATAGGCACCGAAACGGGGGTGGGCGTCCATAATGCCGGCAATATCGGCGCCTCAGCCGGGGACGTGCATATCACCGCCGATGGCTGGATAGAAAATCGCGGCGCCATCAGCAGCCGTGACGGGCTGCAATTAACGTCGTCTGCCGATGTCTCGAACACCGGCAAATTACTGTCACAATCGGCGGTGAATTTACAGGCGGGCGGCGCACTGCATAATCAAGGCCCGGTGGAAGCCCGCGGCGATACCACGGTCACCGCGAACACGATACACAGCAGCCATGACAGCGTCTGGGCCGCCGGACTGGATGATAAGGGCAACACCACCCGCCCCGGTTCACTGACCCTGACCGCGCAACACGTTCAGGCCAATGGCAAAAATCTGGCGACCGACACGCTGGCGATCCACAGTCAACACATTGACCTGAGCGACAGCCAGACCGCCGCCAGCCAGATTCAACTCACCGCCGGCCAATCGGGGATAAGTACCGCTCGCGCCACCGTTAACGCAAACCGTTTGACTGCGAAAACGCCGGGCCAGTTAAACAACAACGGCGGCCAGTTAGTGGCGTGGGAAATCCACCTCACGACGCCGGATATCGCCAACCAGCAGGGAAAAATTAACCAGACCGGTACCGGTGAACTGACGCTTAACACTCGCATGCTGAATAACCGTGGCGGTACCCTGTTCAGCCAGAGCAAACAACTCACGATTACCACGGACACGCTCGACAACCGTCAGGGCAATATTGCCAGTCAGGGCGAGGACCTGCATCTCACTGCGCATCAGGTAGATAACACTCAGGGTACGGTGCAACTGGCGGGTAATGGGAAACTGGCACTCAACAGCCAACACTGGCTGGGTGATAAGGGCAAACTGCTCACCAATGGCGCCCTGACGATACAAGCCAGTGAATTGCAACTGAACCACGCTGAAACGCAGGCCGGGCAGATTACTATCAATGCGGACACCCTGAGCCATCAAGGCGGTGTGATGCAACAACGCGGCAAAGATACGCTGTCCCTCACCACCCGGTTGTTGGATAACCAAAGCGGTACCATTGCGGGCAACGGTAACCTGAACCTTAAGGCGACAACCGTTGATAATGGTCACGGCAATATCATTGCGGCCGAAAATGGCGCATTGACGTTGACAGCCCAAGAAACCTTAAATAACCGGGCAGGCAATTTAGTCGGTAACGGGGGGCTGGACATTCACAGCCGACAACTCACCAACCGCAACGGCACTTTACAATCCGCCAATACCCTCCGTATCGACACCCACGGGCAGTTACTGGATAACCAAAACGGCTTAATCATTGGCGAGGGGGAAACCACCGTGACCAGCGGCCCGCTGGATAACCGTCAGGGGCATCTGCAAGGCGGCCAGTTGGTTATTGACACCCGACAGGCGCAGACCGATAACCGGGGCGGCAAATTGTTATCCACGGACACGTTAACTCTGAACACTCACCAGCTCGACAATCGTCGCGGACAGGTGCAGGCCGTGGGCGACACCGTGTTGAATGTGAAGACCCAAACCGATAACACCGGCGGCCTTATCCGTGGCGGCACGCAACTTAGTCTGAACACCGCTCGCCTGATTAACCGTGACACGGCGCAGACGGATAAAGGACTGGAAGCGCACAACCTGACGGTCAACGCCCAACAGGCGGATAACAGTCAGGGGGCTTTACGGGCAGCTAACCGCCTGCAAGCGAATATCAGCCAGACCTTGAATAATATTCAGGGACTGGTCTCTGCCGGCAAACAGCTCACTATCAACAGCGAAACTCAGCAACCGCATCTGAGGATTAACAACCAACAGGGCACCTTGATTGCCGGGAAACAGGTGGATATTAACGCCGGGGCCCTCAGCGGTGACGGCCAACTGTTATCGCAGGGCGATATGGCGGTTGCTTTAACCGAGGATTTTCACCATACCGGCAACACGGCGGCCAATGGCAATCTGACCCTGAAAACCACCGGCAATCTCCTCAATGACCGCCAGATAAAAGCCGGTCAGGCGCTGCATCTTGGGGCGCAAAATCTCACCAACAGCGCCGCCGGTGAAATCAGCGCCGGGCAAACGCAAATCAAGGTCCGCGATACGCTGAACAATACCGGACTGATTGACGGCGGTTTGACCCATCTCACGGCCAACACCCTGAACAATACCGGCACCGGGCGCATTTACGGCGACCAGCTTGCCCTCCAGACGGGAACCTTGAATAACAGCGCACAGGACGGCAAAGCCGCCGTGATTGCCGCGCGTGACCGACTGGATATCGGCACCGGAACACTGAATAACAGTCACCATGCCCAAATTTACAGCGCAGGCGATATGCATATCGGCGGCCAATTGGACAACAGCCTGACAGCCACCGGTCAGGCCCATGAGCTCAATAACCACGCGGCGACAATTGAGGCCGGGAATAATTTGAAGATTCAGGCCGACCAGATTAACAACACCAACGCCGGTCTGGTGACTCAGGTCGTCGAAACGGAAAAATCGCCACATCACGATGCGGTATTGAGCGGCCAGACCACCCGCTATGACTGGTCGCAAGTGGACACTTCCCGCCACAATAAATACGGCGTGCACGATGCCATCATGCCGGACGGCAGTCGCAGTAATGACTTTTACGAATATCAGTACACCCGCACCGTGAATGAAACGCAGGTTAAACAGAGTGACCCCGGTAAAATTCTGGCCGGCGGCAATATCACGCTCAACAGTGCGCAGGTCACCAATCACGACAGCCAAATTGTCGCCGGCGGCGAGCTGAACGGCGAAATCGGCGAACTGCACAATATAGCGACTCAGGGCGAACGCATTACCACCGATAAAGGTCGCCAGACTCACTGGTATGCGAAAAAGAAACGACTTAAGCCCAGAGCACGGGGTACCAAAACTTCTCAGGGGAAAAGTCGCAGTAGTTATAACCCCGCGCCGGTGGTAGAAACGATTGACCTGAAAACGCTGGCCTGGCAGGACCATACTCGGCCACAGAACACCGATATCACAATTACGGACCGACAGACCGGCCAGATACACGCGGCCCCCACGGCGGTCAAACCGGTGAACGGGACAGACGCCCCGTCTCTGGCGGAAACGGTCAAAGGGCAAGCAATCGACCCGGCGATACGCGTGGTGACTCCCAATACCCGCCTGCCGGATAACAGCCTGTATACCGTGCAGCCGGGCAGCGACAGCCACTATCTGGTCGAGACCGACCCGAAATTTACCCAGTATAAACAGTGGCTGGGCTCGGATTATATGCGGCAACAGTTAACGCACGACCCGGCGCTGGTCCACAAACGTCTGGGGGATGGGTTCTACGAACAGCGGCTGGTGCGGGACCAAATCACCCAACTGACCGGCCGGCGCTATCTGCCGGGCTACAACAACGACGAAGCGCAGTTTAAAGCGCTGATGGATGCCGGAATTGCCTTTGGCCAACAGCAACAGTTAACGCCGGGCGTCGCCTTGAGTCCGGCGCAGATGGCGCTGCTCACCTCAGACATTATCTGGCTGACTAACCAAACCGTGACCTTGCCGGACGGCACTACCGAGGTAGTTACTGTGCCGCAGGTGTATGCGCGTGTCCGTCAGGGCGACCTGAGCAGTGATGGCGCCCTACTCGCCGGTAATTCCGTGGCCCTCAACAATCAGGGCGATATCACCAACAGCGGTACGATTAGCGGGCGTGACGTCACCCAACTGACCGCCAACAACCTGACCAACAGCGGCTTTATTCGCGGCGGCAAAGTGGATGTGACGGCCCAACAGACGCTCGCCAACCGGGGAGGCCAGATTCAAGGGGATGACCGGGTAGCTTTGACAGGTCGCGATATCACCAGCGCATCGACTGTACGCGGGGATGAGGCTAACCGCTGGCTGGACCGTCCGGCAGGGATTTATGTGCAGAACGATAAAGGCGCCTTATTACTGAGCGCTATCAACAATGTGCAATTAACCGCCAGTGAGGTGAAGAACGCCGGTAAAGACGGTCACACCGAAATAACCGCAGGCCATAACCTGACGCTGGATACCCTGAGCACGCACCGTACAGAACAGGGCGACTGGGGGAAAGATAACTATCGCCATCTGACCCAACAACAGGATATCGGCAGCCAGATAACCGGTGCCGGTGAGGTGACCCTGCAAGCCGGGCAGGATTTGACCGCTGCCGCCGCTCACGTCAATGCCGGTCAGCAATTGACGGCGCAGGCCGGAAATAACCTGACATTGACAACCGGTACCGCCGCATCCGACTTGGTGGAGCACAGTAAGCAAACCAGCAAAGGCTGGCTGTCGAAGTCGTCAGTGGAAACCCACGATGAAGTGCATGACCGGCAGGCGCTTAGTACCACATTTAGCGGCGATAAAGTGACTTTACAGGCCGGTAAAGACCTGAATATTCGCGGCAGCAATGTGGCAGGCACGCAGGATGTCAGCCTGAACGCCGGTCATCAGCTTACCGTCGCCACCGCCGCAGAATCTCACGGTGAAACCCATTTACGGCAGGAGAAAAAATCGGGCTTGATGGGCACGGGCGGTATTGGTTTCACATTAGGCAAGGCCAGCCAGAAAGTCACCACTGATAGTGACAGCCAGCTGAGTAAAGGCAGCACGGTCGGCAGCAGCCAGGGCAATGTGGCGCTCAATGCAGGGGAACAGCTCCGTATTCACGGCAGTGAGGTGATTGCCGGTAAAGACCTGACGCTGACCGGCCAACAGGTCACGGTCACCAGTGCGGAAAACCGCAATCACACCACGACAAAAACCGAACAAAAACAGAGCGGCCTGACGGTAGCGCTGAGCGGCGCCGCAGGAGGCGCTATCAACAGCGCCGCGCAAACGGCCCATGAAGCGCAACAGACTGCCGACCCGCGAGTGAAAGCCCTGCAAAACACCAAAGCTGCTCTCAGCGGAGTGCAAGCGACTCAGGCTGCCCGACTGGCGGAAGCTCAGGGCAGCGACAACAGCAGCAATAACAACCTGGCCGGGGTGAGCTTGTCCTATGGTCGCCAGTCTTCTCGTTCAGAACAACAGTATCGTCAGACCACTCAACAGGGCAGCCACCTCACCGCCGGGGATAACCTCACGATAACGGCGCGCGGTAACGATAAAGGGACCTCAGGCCCGAACGGCGATATCCGCATTCAGGGCAGCCAGTTACAGGCGGGCAAAGACCTGAAACTCAATGCGAGTCGGGATATTGCGCTCTCGTCCAGCCAGAACACCGAACAGACCACCGGCAAAAACAGCAGCCACGGCAGCTCGCTGGGCGTGGGCCTGACCGCTGGACCCGGAGGCACTGGTCTGAACGTCTCGGCCAATGTCAGTCGGGGCAACGGCCGTGAAAACGGTAACGGCGTCAGCCACAATAACACCACGTTACAGGCGGGACAGACTGTTGAGCTGAACAGTGGCCGGGATACCACGCTGAAAGGGGCGCAGGTGAAGGGTGAGCAAATTACCGCCGAGGTGAAACGCCATCTGACACTCAGCAGTGAACAAGACAGCCAGCGCTATGACAGCCGACAACAGAATGCCAGCGCCGGAGTCAGTGCCACCGTAGGCCCGCTCACCAACGGTACAGCAAGCCTCAATGCCAGTCGCAACAAACTGCACAGCAACTATGATTCGGTGCAGGAGCAGACCGGGCTATTTGCCGGCAAAGGCGGTTATCAGGTTAACGTCGGCGACCACACCCAATTGGACGGCGCAGTGATAGCCAGTCAAGCCGACAAAGCCAAAAACACCCTCAACACCGGAACACTGGGTTTTAAAGATATTCAAAATAAAGCGGACTTTAGCGTTGAGCAGCAGAGTGCGGGCGTCAGCCTCGGCCAACCAACCGCTGGTCAGGTGCTGAATAATCTGGCGGTCAATGCGCTGACGGGGGCCCATAATCAGGGCCATGACAGCAGTACCACGCATGCCGCGGTCAGTGACGGCCACCTGATTATCCGAGATAAGGGCCACCAAACGCAGGATACCGCGAACTTAAGCCGTGATACCGATAATGCGGCCAATGTCTTGAGTCCGATATTTGATAAGGAAAAAGCACAGCAGCGGCTGAAACAGGCGCAACTGATTGGCGAACTCAGCGCCCAGATGACCGAGATAGCCGGGACGGAAGGGAAAATTATCGCCACAAAAGCGGCGAAAGCGAAACTGGACCATATCAGTGAGCAGGATAAAGCCGATGCCAGAGAAAAGTTGGTCAACCGGGGCAATAAACATCCGACTCCAGCGGATATCAACCAACAAATCTATGACACTGCTTATACGCAGGCGTTGAATGACTCCGGCCTGGGGACTGGCGGTAAATACCAGAAAGCCTTACAGGCCGCCACGGCAGCGATTCAGGGGCTGGCAGGGAACAATCTCGGTCAGGCGCTGGCTGGCGGTGCGTCGCCGTATCTGGCGGGCGTGATTAAAGAGCTGACTACCGACCCGCAAACTCATCAAGTGGATATCGCCGCCAATACGCTGGCCCACGCGATTTTAGGCGCCGTGGCAGCGGAAGTCAGTGGTAACAATGCCTTGTCGGGAGCAGCCGGCGCCGCTTCCGGCGAATTGGCCGCACAAGTCCTGATAAAACAGCTTTACGGCGATAAGGCAAAAGTCAGTGAGTTAACCGAGGAGCAGAAACAGACTGTCAGCACCCTTTCTACTCTGGCAGCCGGGCTGGCAGGCGGCATTGCGGGTGATTCCAGCGCCAGCGCCCTCACTGGGGCACAGGCTGGGAAGAATGCGACTGACAATAATGCCCTAGCTGTACCGATGCCACCGCCACCGATAGCGGGTTCAAACACGGGTGAAGCCGTGAACGAAGCCAATCAGACGATAGCTTCAGCTTTGGACAAGAAACTGAAGGAGATAGGAGAAACACTAGATAAAGCTACAGAGTGTTCATTTGGACGGGTATGTTCGTCAAATTATGTGGATGATGAAAACCAACCTAATATATCAAAGGATCTGACAGATTCAGAGAAAGCCGAACTTGGTGGTTCAGGAACAGGAACACCGGGAGGCTGGGAACCTGAAAATGAACAGAGGGCCAGAAATGAGGAATTGGTCAAGCATCAGCAACAGGATCGATTCAACGAGCTGACTAAAGTATACGATAAGCATCATCCATCACAAGATCTAGTCATTGATGGTCAGACGATCCGTCAAGGTGAAGGAGCTAGTCGATATGGCACAACAAAGATTTTCGAGAGCCAAAAGCTTACAGATAAACAAATTCATAACTATGCTCAACAATTAGCAGGAGATACTCCACTCAAGCAGGTTAGGTCTGGGATTTATACTGCGAAACTTGGTGATGGTACTACCGTTACTTTACGAAATGTATCAACGTCAGAAGCACAAACTGGAGCTAGATGGACCATTGATATATTGGATAATTCATCGTTAAAAGATATTGCCTATAAATACGGGCGCGTAGAAATCAAATTTAAGTGAAAATTATGTTAACTGAAAAACAGTATCAAGAATTATGGATGGCAGCAGAAGGACAAACTTTAGGGGCTGTACTTTATTACAGTATTCCGACAGAACCCCCCCCTGATAATTTTTCTTTTGAAGAAAGAACACAGATCTTTTTTTGGGTATTAGAACGACTTATGAAGGATGAACATCTTAAATTAGCTAAGTATGGTAAATTCCTTGAAGGCACTGTGGATGAGCAGTTAGAACGTTTCCGCCAGGTATTTCCCAAAACAGAGGCTGAGATGGAAGATGGTATTTGGTTTTTTGATGAAATCTGTCCAGGAGGTGCTGTTTGGGTATTAGAAGACGGTTCTTTTGAATGGACTTGATGCGGAGAATAATGCCCTTAGCATGGGAAAACTGTTTGGTTCCGAAGGTGCTAAACATTTTGAAGGCGCGGGTTCACTGGCTCAAAAAATGGTTCAATCCGGGGCAACACCGCGCAGGTGCGTATTTTCGTCCTCGGAGATCACCCAATAACGGCGTTTTTGAAGGTTAAGTATCTATAGATTCTGATAAACATAGATATGCTAAAGACACCAATGGACATATCCATAGATTTTCACCAAATAATACAGGTGTCTACCATTGGTCTGGTAGTACTGGAGATTCAAAAAATAAATTGGAATTAACTGGAAAGGTGAAGTCTAGGTTACAAAAACAAGAAGGGTGGAAAATAAAATGATTATTGGAGATCCTTATCAAATTGCTATCCATATTGAGCAAATTGATGTCCTGTGTTCACCAAGTGGAATGTTTAATTTTATAATTAATGACACATTAGTTCCAGGGAAGGGAGTAACAATGGATTTATACATGGTGATATCTGAACTAAAAGAGAGCCTTAAAGACGGAATGCACAAGAACTTGCGAGATGTTGGGAATATCCCATTGTCTGATTTAGATTTTTCTGAAGGAGAACCGGAGAACTTTATCCCATTATCCTCTGAATTATCAGATTATGGCTTTATTTTTTGGTTGGGTTTTGATGGCGATGAAGATCGTCTTATTTATACAACAAATTATGAAAAAACATTCCAAGAAGAACGATATCCTAGAGGAACAATAGAAAAATTAATTAGAGACTTACCGTTAGCAGAGGATTTAATAATGAAAAAAACAGGAGCATTTATTAATACTGAACTGAAATCATAAAGAGCTGTTGTAGATAATAATCACTTAAGCGTTGACCAGAATCGTTCAAGGAGTGAAGAACTGGTCAACTGTCAGGGAGATAGCAGTTGTCATGCGACGGTCAGGGATAAATATCGGCAAGAATATGACCAGGTTCAGGAGCAGATAGCAACTTGCTCAGGGGCTGACCAGTGCGTTGCGGTTGCCAAAGAAATGCGGGCATTACAGGGTGATTACAGTGCCCGGATGAACGAAATCTATTCCGGGCTTAATCCCTTGATCTGATGTTCTACCCGGTAAAGTGATTGGATCAAACTCAGCGCAATATCGGCTTTCCCCGTTTTTTGTTTCCCCTGCGCCTGTTTCGCTTTCACAAATTTACGGTGGGCATGGGCCATACAACCTACGAGTTGGGCTTCTGTTTGCTCATATTTCTGATAACCATCCACATGCAGCCAGTCTGTAAACCCGGCAAGATACGCCGCCGCTTTTGTTGCAAAAGAGAAATAACGCTGACGGTAGTGATAAAACTGGGTGGTAGAAATACCGGTTTATGGGCAAAACTGCCGGATCGTCAGTGCGGATATTTTCTGCTATTAAAAGTTCTCGTCATTCGGGTTTCCATCATAATCAGGACAATTGAAGTCATTGTAATGAAGGGCTCGATCCTAGTGCCGGACGGATACGTTATTTGATGCATAGATGGAACACTCACGACATCATAACGTTCAGGTATTAATGTTGAATATGTCGGGGGGACTAATAACTAATTGTCTCAAAAAGAGAACAAACTGCCATTCAATATTTCCCTCCCAGAAATAGGTATGTTAGCGACGGTTTAATCAAAATTCAGAAGTTAACCAGCAAAAAAATAACTCAATTGATAAGTAAAACGCATCGCATTAGCGATCTGGCTGTTTTACTTGTCGTGATGTTGTTTTAGGCAAAATCTATCGAATAGATAATAAGGAATAGATGAAATGAAAAAACAAATTTTGAAGACCTGTGCGATAGCAGCACTGTGTCTGGGGGGGATGTCGCAGGCTATGGCGGAGGAAGTGAGTGCCGGTACTCTGGCGATAAGCTCTTCAGTGACTGCGGAGACTTGTAAGTTTGCAGCAATAGAACCTGTTAGTCTCACCGCTTTGGTGTCTGATTTTACTGGGAAGGCAGAGGGAGCAATCTTAGCTAACACGCAAAAATTCGTCACGATTAAAACGGAGAAATGCCCTCTGTGGAGTTCCGCGAAAAGCGCTAAATTGACGATTTCTGGCGCCGCAGCAGGACCAGGCGCCGCTTACTTTCAGCTTGTTAACACCACGGGTAATACTGCAATTGCCGACCATGCGGTTGGCCTGACGATAAATGATAAGCCCGTGGCACGAGGCGCTGCAATTAACCTAAAAGATCCCCAATACAGTCCCGGAGTAGCCGGTGATAATGCCATCACGCTTAAGGTGGGGTTGGTTAAGATTGGTACGGCGTCGGTGGTACAAGCAGCTGACTCCAAAGCGAACCTGACCGTGAAAGTAGCGTATGACTAATTCAGCGCCGCTAGGCGTTAGAAACATATAGCCGTGGAATTGGACAGGGAGGCCCAATTCTTACTTTACGCAATACCAAATCAGACAATTTTCAGGTGAGTCAGTGAAAAGATTGATGACAGCAATGATAGTGACTGCTCTGTTAGGCTGCCCGGTCATTTCCGCGCAGGCGGAAGGCGTGGGGATCAATACTACCCGCATTATCTATCCAGCGGATAGCCGCGCGACAACCGTCTCAGTGAGCAATACCAGTAAAGAGGCGGTCTATTTGATACAGGCGACAGTCAGTTCTACTTCTGAAGGAGATAAAACCGCGTCATTTCTGGTGACGCCGCCCTTGTTTCGTATGGAACCAGATAGCCAGAATCAGGTGCGTATCATCAAAACTGGCCCGTCGCTGCCTACCGACCGGGAATCCCTGTTCTGGTTTACGGCGAAGGCCATTCCGTTAAGTTCTGAATCTGATAATCGCTCCCAGAAGAATGTCGCCGGCGGAATACAGTTTGCTATAGCTAACACAATTAAGTTGATGTATCGCCCGTCAGGGCTGTCGGTTTCGCCGGAGCAGGGATTTGGTTCGCTGCGTTTCAAACCGACTGCCGCGGGAATAACGGTTACCAATCCGTCACCCTATTACATCACCTTAACCTCCCTAAAAGTGGGTGGACAGGAGGTGATGACGCAGCAGAAAGCGAATATGGTCTCCCCGTTCTCTGACCTCTCTTTACTACTCAAAGGAGGTCATTATCCAGCCAAAGTGAGTTGGACAGTGATTAATGACCTCGGCGGAGAATCCACCTATCAGGGGGAGATACTGTAGTGCGAAAACTGCGGCCCCTTATCAGACAGACAACTCTGGCTGGCCTGCTCTGTACCGCTCCTCTGCCCGGAGGCGCGAGCCCCAACACGGCTGAGCTGACGTTGGCGTTGACGCTGGAGCAGCCAACCTGTGAGCTGAACGTGCAAACACCATCCCCGGTGGTGTTTTCATCAGTACCACTCTCCGAGGTGTGGTACAGCACGCAACATATTGCTGCGGCGGGCAGCAAACCCATTACGTTGGCGTTGTCAGGTTGTGCGGGGTCAGCCAGAGCCGGTCGTACCCCGGTCATTAAAATAGTCGGCACTACGCCAGAAGATCACCCGACGCTATTTCGGGATAAAGCTTCCACGGTGGCGGGAAATGTGGGATTTAGCCTGCGCTATCAATTGCCGGGAGGTGGGTTGGGGAGCTACCTGAAAAATGGCGATTATGTGAATTTGGCGCCATCGGGTAACGCCGCCAAAGACAGTCAAATCACCTTCCTGATGGATATGCGGTATGAATCCGGCGCGGTTGTGCCGACCCCCGGTGAACTGACCGCGCACATTCAATTTCAATTTGACTATCACTGAGTGCAGATAAGATTTCAGGAGGCATTGTGGAAACAGGTCGGGTACGCCCAGCGCGGTACTGGCTGGCGCCATTGGTGTTCTGGCTAGGGTTAGGGATAACCGGCACAGAATCCTGTCAAGCCGCCGGTATCAGTCTGAATAAAACTAGGGTGATTTTTACCCAAGGGGAACGGGCGCAAACGCTGACGGTGATCAATACCACATCTCAGGCGTGGCTGGTGCAGGTAAGGATAACTGAGGATCAGGAGAAAAACCCTTCCGCATTTTTGGTGACGCCGCCGTTGTTCAGGCTGGAGGCTCACAGTCAGAACAGCTTGCGTATTTTGCCAACGTTTAATCAGCCCCCCTTTCCAGTGGATCGGGAATCGCTCGGGTATATACAGATGAACGCCATCCCTGCAACTCAGCGGGTGACGGAGGAGCCTGTTCGAGAGCAGGCGTCAATGAGTGTGGGAATGCGGATCAAGTTTTTCTGGCGACCGCATGGCTTGCCGATGTTGCCGGAAGAGGCGTATGGACAGCTTCGCTTTCAGTCGCAACCCGATGGCACTAAGGCGTGTAATCCTACCCCGTATTTCCTGTCGCTGGACAGCCTCTCGTTGGATGAACAGGCGCTCGATCTAAATCGTTATCCCTCAATGATAGCGCCGCGAGATTGTGTGACTTATGCCGGGCAGGAGGGCAAAAGCTCAGTAAGCTGGTCGATGATTAATGATTACGGCGGGGCTTCAAATCTATTTACCGGCAGAGTGGCGCGTTAAATCCGCCATTGTTTTTTATGACGGTAGAGAATTATGACGGTGGAGAATCATGGAGATGGAAGAATGAAGAGAGCCAGTAACCGGCATGGACGGACACACTGGGAGTTAATGTTTTACTCCCTCGGTTTTGTCCTACTGCTAGGGAATATATTCAAGGCGCAGGCGGTTGATAATCGAGGGCTATCGTTCTCTCCAATGCAGCTCTCTTATGTGGCTAAAGATAGCCCGGGAGGCGTGACGCTCAGTATGACGAATCACACGGCGCAGAGCTATCTGGTACAGGGATTTGTCAGCCCGATGGACCCGGATACTGGTCGCTTTGACACTCAAGCCGGGCAAGTTCCCCCTTTTATCGTCCTGCCGCCGTTAAAACGGGTTGAGGCTGGCGAGAAATTTTCGTTTCGTATTCGCCAGCTTGGCGGGCAATTGCCACAGGATCGAGAATCGGCCTTTGTGGTCTCGCTGCGAGCTATTCCGGGAGTTGCCGTACCGGATACCGCAGAGGCGCCGACATTAAGCCGCCAAATAGGTAAAGCATCGCAAGTGCAGGTTGCCTTACAGATGAATATCCGGCTTTTTTATCGTCCTCAGGGAGTACCTGCCCGGGATAACGCTGCGATAGCTAAACAGGTGAGATTTTCCCTTCGGGGAACGCAGTTGCAGGTGGAAAATCCCACGCCCTATTTTCTGGCCTTTTCTGTTCTGAAAGTCGGCAGCCAACAAGTAGATGATCACATACGCCAGACGATGGTGTCCCCGAAAGGCATACAAACCTATTTGTTTCAAACCTATTTGTTTCAAACCCATTCGTTTACCGCCGGGATGCCGGGCCCACTGGTCTGGCGTTTTCCCGGCGACAATCAGGATCGCCATGTTCCGTTATAACCCGTCCTCATCTGTGAGCAATGACCGGCAAAGTGGCCTCAAGATCAACAGCATAGGCTTAAGTTAGAAGCAGAGATGAGCTATGACAATAAACATTTTATTTTCGCCTGCGTTGTGGGCGGATAGCCAACGTGCGTCCGGTCAGCCGGACAGTTTCCGGCTCCGTCCTGTATACCTATGTCTGCTATGCTCACTGACGGCGACAACCTTGCCTGCCTCTGCGCGGGAATACTTTAATCCCGCTTTCCTGATGGGTGCGACGGGGGAGCAGGAGCATATCGATCTCTCTGTGTATGAAAGCGCGGGGTATGTCGCGCCGGGACGCTATCTGGTGGATGTTTACATGAACCAGAATAAGGTGGATAACCGCGAGATTGAATTTAGATTGGTCAACGGCCACCTGCAACCGGTATTAACGGTTGCACAGCTTGAAGAGTATGGGGTCAATATTCGCGGGTTACCGGCTTTTCAGGGAGAAGCGAGCGACAATGCTATCACGGATCTGACGAAACAGATCCCACACGCCCGTGCGATATTGGATTTCGCCCGTTTGCGTCTGGACCTCAGTGTTCCTCAGGCGGCGATGCAGTTCCACCATTCTGGTATGGTCGATCCGTCACTGTGGGATAACGGCATTCCGGCCTTTTTGATGAACTACACCGTTAACGGTTCAGAAGGGCGTTATGACGGTCAGGGAACCGGCGGCGGATCACGCTCCCGCAATCTGTTTGCCTCCTTTCGTAATGGATTGAATCTAGGGCCGTGGCGTCTGCGCAGCACGCAAACTTACAGTTACAATCGCCAGCGCAACGAAGGGTCCTCCGGTTCTTCCCCCTCTACGCAGATCCAGCGGCAGGTGAGTAATACCTATCTGCAACGTGATGTGCAGTCACTGCGCGGTGAGTTTACCGCCGGTGAAACCTATACCGGTGGGGATATTTTTGACAGTATCCCGTTGCGTGGCATGAAACTAGCTTCTGAGGAGGCCATGTTGCCTGACAGCCAGCGCGGTTTTGCCCCAGAGATAACCGGTGTGGCTAACTCTAATGCACAGGTGACCGTCTCCCAGAATGGTTATACCGTGTATCAAACCACGGTAGCGCCGGGGCCATTTCGTTTCACCGACCTGTACACCACAGGGGATTCTGGCGACCTGACGGTCACGATCAAAGAGGAGGATGGCAGTACCCGGGTTTCCACCCTCGCTTCTTCGTCTGTTCCAATGATGCAGCGTCCCGGCGGCATTAAATATGAATTGACGGCCGGTCAATATCACGGCGGCAACCTCACCGATGGCAGCCGTTCCCCGATATTTGCTTTGGGCACTTTGGTCTATGGTTTGCCGCACAATATCACCTTGTACGGCGGGGGATTGGTCGCCGGCAACTACCAGTCGGGGGTATTAGGCTCGGGCGTGTCACTGGGCGCCTTCGGCGCATTGTCTGCGGATGTGACGTTTGCTCGTGCCCAATTGCAAGGAATTGAAGGGCAGGAAAATAACCGGCAACAGGGCCGAGCTTATCGGGTGAAATATGCCAAGAACTTGATCAGTACCGGCACCGGCATTGATCTGGCCGCCTATCGTTATTCCACTCAGCATTACTACAGTTTCAGTGATGTTAACAGTATGGGGTACAGCCTGAATGAATATCAGGCGCCGTGGGCGCTTGACCGACGTAAAAGCACCTGGCAGGTGAGCCTGCATCAAACGGTGGGACGTTGGGGCAGTCTTTATGCCTCCGGGACGCGCAATGATTACTGGAATGGCCGTACCGACAACAATCTGAATCTGGGTTATAACACGATGCTGATGGGGATCAGCTATAACCTGAGTTATAACATTTATCGTATGGGAGGGGCTGGTAACTGGTCGGAGAATCGCCAGGTGTCACTCAATATGCAGGTCCCGCTCAGTCTGTTTGGATCATCGTCTGCGCTACGGGGCGTTTACTCCCGCTATACGGTCTCGCGCGACTTGCAGGGCAACACCACTCAGCAGACTGGGATCAGCGGCATGTTATGGGATAACCGTTTGAATTATAACCTCCAGCAAGGTTGGGGGAACAACGGCCAGCAAAACAGCCGGGCGTTGTCTTTGAGTTACCAAGGCAGTCAGGGGAACGTTAATCTGGGCTACAATGACAGCGCCAATAGCTATCATTTCACCTACGGGGCTTCCGGGGCCCTCCTAATCCATCCTTACGGTATGACGCTATCACGTTCATTGGGTGATGAAGCGGTGTTGGTCCGCGCTCCCGGGGCGAAAGGGGTGACGGTCGGTGACGGCAACGTGCAGACAGACTGGCGTGGTTACGCCGTACTGCCGGGCGGATCGGTCTACCAAAAAAACACGATTAATCTGGACCCGTCCACTCTGCCGGAAGGTGTGGATATTGATCAGACCAGCAAGAACGTTTATCCGACCAGAGGAGCAGTGACGCTGGCAAACTATCAGGTTCGCTCAGGTAGTCAGTTACTGTTGACTTTGACACATCATGGCAAACCCGTGCCTTTTGGCGCTACCGCGACGCTGGAAGAGAATACCACTCAGGTTGGCGGCGGCATTGTGGGCGATAACGGCCGGGTTTATCTAAGCGGCATGCCCCCCGCCGGTCGCGTGAAAGTCAAATGGGGAAATGGGGCCACGCAACAATGTACCACCTATTATCAGGTATCGTCCGAGACCCCCGGGCAACTGGTGCAAGCCGATGCCGCGTGTCTGTAAGCGATTTGAACAGATGAGTAATTTGGAGAGAAGAGGAATGTTAAACACTGAACGTTTATGGAGCAGTAATGTAGAAAACCTTGTCTCAATCCTCATGGGCCTGGGGGTATCATTGCTTTTTTTATTGTTGACCACTTTGCCGCTCCAGGCAGCAGAGAGTTATCAGGAGTGTGAGATTGAACTGGTGCAGATGGTTCGCAATGTTACCGGTTATGCAATGGCGCCAAACAACAAAGATAAGCGTGATTACTCACGTGATGAGATAGTCGGTTATACCACCAGCGGCCCTCTTGATTGGTCGACAACCTGTCGCGTTCCTGCTGGAACGCAGTTTATGGCCTACACGGTGGAGTCTGGAATGAGCTCATTAATCTCTTCGTCGTCACCGAGTCGCGTCCGGGTAGGACGAACTGGCGACTTTATGATTGATATCGGGCAATCTTCACTCTCTTGCCAGACGCACGGTTTATCCGGTACGTATCGCTCAGCCAGTCCGGCAGGGGGGCATGCCAGTGTTAACATTCCCTGTGTTCCCGATGCCAACGGTCTGGTTGATGTCAGTATCCGCACCGTGACAGGGGCAATTTACCCGGACAGTGACGGCAATTTCAATGCGAAGGCAGGAGGCAGCCCCCTGTCAGTGGGCGCGATTGGCTGGGCTCCAGCGTCCATATCGGGTTTTAACGGGAGGTTGAAACCACTGTTGACCACGGTTATCCTCTCGCCGGTCAAAAAGCCATCCACCTGTGCGGTTGTCCTGACTCCTTCATCGGTGGATTGGGGAACGGTGAAAAGAATCGGTAAACAGGCGGGAGATCCGCTGGCGTCGGCCAGACAGATAGGGATAAGCAGCACCTGTTCCGGTGATGATGAGGTATTCCAATATTCACGGCTGCTTTACCGGATCGATGGGCCGTCTGTCCCGGGGAAACCGAATGCGCTGGCTTCGTCAATAGAGGAGGTCGCCTTTGTGTTCTCCGATTCTGCTAATAAACCTTTATTACTTAATACCGGGCACCGAGGCGCAGGGGAAAATGCGAGATATGTTAAGTTCGGGGAAGATAGTTATACCGCCTCAACGCAATTGTCTGTGGCGCCGATTCTGTTGAAGACTGACGGTGCCGGGGGGCAAGCCAGAACCGTTGCGGTTATTTCCGTGTGGTCGGATGTTAACTTTGTCGAGCCCTCTGCTTAGGATGTTGTTTTCTGTTTTAAAGAAGCACCTATTTTGAGCATAGGTGCTTCTGGGTTTGCAGAATTAGTTAGATAAAGTATTCGCTATACCGTATTTAACCCCGCATTTCTGTTATCTCTATTTCTTTATCGAAACGTAAATGTTCATCAGCCGCCATCGGGATTAACCAACGTAAGTTATAGATCACATTATCGGGTAATGAATTTGTTTCATAGATATTGACGATCTCTTTTTCAATAGAATTGACAGAATAGACACGATCATCATACATATAGAGAAAATTCACCTGATAAACGTCAGGGCGAGTTAAGACAGTAAATAATCGCCACTCTTCAGGACGTGTTTCAATGCCGGCTTCTTCAGCAAATTCTCTTGCCATTGCTTGTTGAGGGCTTTCACCAGCTTCTATTTTTCCACCGATCCCATTGAGTTTCCCTTTTTGCCAGCTGGGTTGTAATTTTGAAATCAGGGAGACATGTTTTTTATCTTTAGAAAACATAAACCCTGTTACATAGTTAATCATTATTTTCTCCACGCTTTTATTTCATGACTAATGTCTGATTTCTGTCTGGCCCATAGGAAATATATTTGATTGGGACTCCAGCATAGTCTTGAATAAAAGATAAGAAGTCAATCAGCTCAATAGGCAGTTCCGTTAAATGGGTATATGATGAGTTAAGCTCTCCCCAAGATTTAAAGGTTTTATAGATGGGTTTGACTTTATCGAGCTGCAATAATGCGTCATCGCAACAAACGAGCTTATCATCAATTTCATAGGCAATAGAGACTTTTATTTCGGGTAAATCAGCGAGAACATCAACATTCGTTATAGCGAGCTCTGTTACGCCATTAAGTTTCACCGCGTGTTTAATCAGGGATAAATCCAACCAGCCACAGCGCCTTGGCCTTTTTGAAACGGTGCCATACTCGTTTCCGCGTTCTCGAATGTAATCAGCCTGCTCTGTTAATAATTCTGTGGGGAATGGCCCGTTACCGACACGGATCATATAGGATTTCATCACACCGACAATATGCATTTTCTGTGCAGGTATGCCTATCATTGCAAAGCAGGTTTGCACTAATGTCTGATAGGCGACGGTATAAGGATAAGTACCAAAACTATTATCTAAGAAAGTGGCTTGTGATGTTTCAAGTAAAACATTTTCTCCAGCATTAAGTAAATCACCGATAACTTCATTAGTGAACGTGAAATAAGGTTCTATTCTCTTGCCATATTGATGCGTTGTCTCTAACATCTCTTCAAAATCTAATGTAGCTTGTGCATTAAAAACATGGTTGATCTGCTTCTCTCTGATGCCCCAAAGAAATTCTAATTTACTTCTTAATTTCTCTTTATCAAGCGTATCAATAAGCCGAATGCCATGCCGATTGGCTTTGTCTTCAACACAGGCCCCGACACCGACGCCAACCGAACCTATCTTTTGCTTACCTTTATATTTTTCTGACGCTCTATTTAACTCAGAGTGTAATGGCAAAACGATATGGCATCGCGGATCGATAAATATATTAGAGTCAATTTTTTCTTTTTGTATAAAATCGATCTCTTTAACCAGAACGGGAAGACTGATTAAAGCACCTTGGCAGATATATAAATTCTTTTTGTTGAGTGAGGCCGGTAATTGAGAAAATGAGCCTCTTAGATTACCGTGTTGCACACAATGACCCGCATTAGCGCCGCCATTGAATCGGGCAATGTTATTGATGTTGCCAGACAAATAGTCAACAAATTTTCCTTTACCTTCATCTCCAAATTGGAGTCCAACTACAGCAGTTAACATGGATCTATTCCTTAATTATTTATACCCGTCATCTTTCAAGCTGCCTCTTTGTTGGCTGCGCTCACTCACCCCGGTCACATAGTTAGCTATGCTCCCGGGGATTCGCTCCCTTGCCGTCGCGATGCATCTTGAAATCCATTGGGTATATTTATTTCAAATAATAGTTAAATCATCACTTTTGATGATCATTTTTAAAATGAATAATTTGCTTTGAAATACTAAACTGCTCTTTTAAAACTAATATGCTAAATATCTATCCATATATCGTTATAAATTATCCCTTTCTTACCAGGTTATTTTGAATAGCCTCTTTATACCCGTTATCTTTCAAGTTGCCTCTTTGTTGGTTGCACTCACTCACCCCAGTCACATAGTTAGCTATGCTCCCGGGGATTCGCTCCCTTGCCGTCGCGATGCCTCTTGAAATCCATAGGGTATATTACTGTTTATAGATTAAAGAATCGGCTATTAATAGCGCTTCACTTAATGTATCAACCACGGGAACGCCGGCAGTTTCAAGACTGACACGGCTATGAGTCCCTCCAGTATAAAGAATAGCATGGGTTCCCGCGGCTAATGCGGCAATTGCGTCATCGGTGGCGTCCCCAATAACCACACTTTGCTCAGGAGCGACATTAAGTTTTTTGAGATGGTTAGCTAACTGCTCTGATTTGCCGGTTGTCAATAATGGCGTATTTCTACCATCTATTTGGGTAAAGAATTTGCCAATACCATGATTATCAAGCATAGGGACCAAGTCATGATGTTCCATCAGTGAACATAATGACTGAGTTGCGCCTGTTTCATAACGGGAAGCGAGGAGCTGACTGACACCTTCCGTTAAATTGGCTTTCTGAATGCCTGGTCGATAGTGAAAATTAAATATTTTTCCGATCACTGACCATTCAGAAGATGAAGGTTCACGGCCAATCACTTGTTTATAGAAAGTTTGTACTGGAACACAATAATGTTCCCGATATTGTTCCAGTGTCAGCGGTTCAATACCAATTTCTGCTAGTGCGAAATTGGTTGCGCTCAGTGAAACATTGACATCATTAAGTAATGTGCCATTCCAATCCCAAATAATATGTGCTGTTGTCATAATTAATTAACCTCCCTTTTTCCAAACTGTTTTTTGCGAGCTGAACATTCAGGACATTGATATGCCAGGGCCTTAAATGCGTCAATTGGCTGTTCATAATTCAGCGGTGTTTGTGCTTTTAGATTTAATAAAAAACGCAATAACTTGGCTGCCCATGTTGAGTTTGTCAGGGTGTCATGAAGGATAGACAATAAACTGTATGAATAGGCAACCCAATCCGCCGTGGTGGTATGAACATATTTATCATCAGAGAAGGGCTGATTAATTAAACGATCCAGGACCTGATGATGTCTGAAACACCAGGGCGTCAATACATCTAAAGTTTCAGGGTTGAATACCCGATCAGCATGTCCATAAACGCGGGCACGTAATAACTTTTCCCAATGCAGTTCGACGGCACGGGCCTTCGGACGTTGCCCGGTTTGGGTGATGATTAGATCGGTTGCCTGACGTAAGGTGTCGCCTGTTCCGCAATTATCATCAATAATTGTCACGGTTTTCCCAGGTGGAATATTGCGGCCCCAGAGATGATTGCTTTTGCGAGACGTATCATCGTAACGGGAAACTTTCACTAAATTGAGCTCACTATCCCATGCTGCGGCGGTGACTGCCGCCGCCGCTGATCCTCCTAACATAATGCCGACAACGGAGGAGTTGGGGCATTTGTCAATTTGGGCTGCGGCCAAAGTTAACAGATGATTATCCCCTTCAATAAACGATCTGGGCACTTGGTGTTCCGTAGATGAAGGCAATTTCAGGTCATGGATCGAAGAGGGTGAAAAGGTGAATGCTGTGCCCATCAGCGTTGAACTGACGACTTTTGCACACTCCTTGATCCCATCGATGAATAGCACAATATCTTCGTTAACTGTCTGTGGAGAACTTAATAAGCTATCAACAATTCTGAGCAATTTTGCCAGGCTATGATCGGCCAATATATATTTCGATGGGGTAGTACACAGCTTATCGGTACACTCAAGTTGAGAGAGGTATTCTGTGTAATATTTCGCCGTCATCAGTAGCTCGTGACAAGGTTTTTGTTCGTAATAGGCAACACCGCGGGAACCCACGAATTCTGGCTTTTCTGTGAGTAAACCGGGCAGCGTCATCACTTCTTTCGTCAAATAACGTGTTTCGGGTACGCCACGCAATTCGCCTAGCAAACCAATAGAGCGAAGATCCAAAGTAGAAGATAAAGATTCAGGCATATTCAACGTCTCGATGATTGTGTTGCAGCAAGGGCATCTTCGAGAGGAACCTTACCAATATGTAGCGCTTGACCAAGAATTGCGCCTTCGACGCCGATAGTGGACAGATCGGCTAAAGCGCGGAGATCATCCAGGCTTGATACACCACCGCCGGCAATGACGGGTGATGACGTTTTCGCACAAACTTCCTGTAATAGCGTAAAGTTTGGCGAACTCATCATGCCGCCCCGCTCAACATCGGTTACGACGTAGCGTTGACAACCCTGTTTGTCGAGGCGCTCGAGGACATCCCAGAGATTGCCTTTGCTGACATTCCATCCATGTGTTGCCAGCTGATAACCCTCTGATGTGCTTTTTACATCCAGAGCAATGGCGATCTTATCGCCATATTCTGCAATAGCTCGGGCACACCAATCTGGATTTTCTAATGCTGCTGTCCCCAAATTAACTCGTTGGCATCCGGTTGCTAATACTTTGCGCAAGATAGTTTCATCTCTGATTCCGCCGCAGACTTGTACGTTAATGTCGACCGCAGCAAGGACATCAGCAATAAGATGGCTGTTTGAGCCCCGTCCTGATGCGGCATCAAGATCAACAACATGTATCCATTTTGCTCCGGCATTTTGCCAGGCGAGCGCTACTTCGGCCGGAGTACCTAAGGGTCTGCGTAATGTTGGGCTTTCGCCACGAGTTAATCGAATTGCGGAATTTGATGTCATTGCTATTCCATCAACAATATCTACAGAGGGAAATATCTCGAATGTTTCCTTACTTATCATTGAATGCATCCTAATTAATTATTTAAAAACTAATAACGATATGTAACTAATGCAATTACAGCTTGTAACGTAATAAATAAAAATATTTTTTGCTTCTTTAAAAATAAATCGGATTAAAGATTAATGGATTGATTTAATGGATTCAATAACCTTTCATCGATTTATAATAGTGAAAGGAAAAAATTTCTCAAGAAGGTTATTAGCTCAATATAGCAATTTGGATAACTTTTTTAAGTCAGTTAATCTTATATTTACTTAAGAAGAGTTATTTTAAAGGTAGGCAAATAGCGATTCATTTTAAATATATAAAAAATAATTCTGCTAATGTTGATGGGAAAGGCTTGGTGCTATTTATCCAATATTTTAATCACTAAAAGTAATATAAATCTATTTTTTTTAGATAATGGCAGTAAAATATATCAATTTATAACAAATAAATGTGTGTAATAATTGTGTTTATTAGAGTGGTTAGCTTTAACTATTAGGAGGATATAATTACCGAGAATTTAAAATAGTAACTGTAATTGATATGTAGTTATATTCTATTTATTCCGTGGTAATTATTTGTTTGTATTATACATAAATCTATTGCATAGGTAATTTCTATAAAAATAATTTGTTTTTATCACTGATGACGACAATTTGTATTATAA
>NZ_JAZGJN010000243.1:0-33213 GCF_038085095.1 Photorhabdus sp. P32
TCGATATTTTTATAATATTATGGGTTGTTTGATTTAATTGTATAATTATACTGAAAAATTAATATTGAAATAGGTAAAAACCTAATTGAAAATTTTTATTCAAATCTGTAAATGCCAGTATATATCCATTAATACTAAAGTTTCAGTGGCTTTAATTACTGTTTAATTCCACTGAAATATGAAGGGTGCCTGAGAACTAAGCCATAACAACATCTAAAAGGGCGGGAGTAAAAGCCTCCCGCCTAAGGTTGCCTTACCTGTCGCTGGATTCGTAGGCCATGATTGCCGCAACCTCGGTATTACCTCGTTTGACATGGAGTTTACAGAGTGAACCTCTTGTTATCCATGTGAACAAGAGTAATGTCACACAAATAACGATCAAACTAAATATTACGGTTTTTTGCGGCTTCATGGCTTTTCTCTCCTTGCTTTTTATCAGGTAAGAGGCTAGCCTTATGTTGTTCAGCATTAGGAGTAGCCTCATTTCGATTTATAGTCGGATGGGGCTTTTCTCTTTCTGCCTGAAACATAATTTTTGCTTAGAACATCATGCTCAAGACAGAAAGTCTCAAGCACCCGGAGGCAGTATACGTTTATTCATATGGGATGCAATATCTTGATAAGATTTATTATGGTCAAGTAATACCTTCAAATTAAATTAGCCAGCGAGTAAAGCTCTTAATAAGAAAAGGAAGGAATATTGAAAATGGAATATATAGATAAAATGGTTTTTAATGCGTTTGATTAATTGCTTAGATTAAATAGAAATTCTATTTTCATATATTATAATCATAATGGTTAGGTATTACCTCGTTTGATATGGAGTTTACAGATTGAACCCCTTGTTATCCATGTGAACAGGAGTAATGTCACACAAACAATGATCAAACTAAATATTACGATTTTTTGCGGCTTCATCACCTTCTCTCCTTGCTTTTTGTCAGGTAAGAGGCTAGCCTTATGTTGTTTACGCATAGAAGTAGCCTCATTTCGATTAATAGTCGGATGGGGCTTTTCTCTTTCTGCCTGGAACATAATTTTTGCTTGGAATATCATGCTCAAGACAGAAAGTCTCAAGCACCCGGAGGCAGTATACTTTTATTCATATCAGATGCAAGATCTTGAAAATATTTATTATGGTCAAGTAATACCTTAAAATTAAATTAGCCAGTTAGTGAAGCTATTAATAAAAAAAGTAATCAATGTTGAAAATGGGATATATAGATTAAATTGTTTTTTAATGCGTTTAATTAATTGCGTCGATTAAATTGAAACTCTTATACCGAGGATAAAGTCATTCTCTTGTGTATCTGAAAGCTCGCATCAATAGTATTTCTGATAAATTTTTGTGCTTTTGTCTTGCGTTAATCAGTATATATCCTCTTACTCTTGGCTAACCACATCAGGTTTTCTTGAATAAAATATAAAAAAATAGAAGTAGGTTATTGATGTGGAATAACCTGATATTTAAGTGAAAAATTTATTTTTTACGGTAATTGAATTGAGTTGCAATAACATTTAAGAAGTATAGATATTTATGGAGTTTATCGATATTTTTATAATATTATGGGTTGTTTGAGTTTCTTATATATATTCGATGAATTTAAATGTTGAATTATATTAAGGAGATCTATATTGGAATAGATAAATAACTAATTAAAAAATTTTACTTAAATTTGTAAATGCCGATATATCAATTAATGCTAAGATTCCAGTGGCTTTAATTACTGTTTAATTCCACTAAAATATGAAGGGTGCCTGAGAACTAAGTTATAACAACATCTAAAAGGGCGGGAGTAAAAATCTCCCGCCTAAGGTTGCCTTACCTGTCGCTGGATTCGTAAGCCATGATTGCCGCAACCTCGGTATTACCTCGTTTGATATGGAGTTTACAGAGTGAACCCCTTGTTATCCATGTGAACAAGAGTAATGTCACACAAATAACGATCAAACTAAATATTACGATTTTTTGCGGCTTCATCGCCTTCTCTCCTTGCTTTTTTTCAGGTAAGAGGCTAGCCTTATGTTGTCTTGCATTAGGGGTAGCCTCATTTCGATTTATAGTCGGATGGGGCTTTTCTCTTTCTGCCTGAAACATAATATTTGCTTAGAACATCATGCTCAAGACAGAAAGTCTCAAGCACCCGGAGGCAGTATACGTTTATTCATATGGGATGCAATATCTTGAGAAGATTTATTATGGTCAAGTAATACCTTCAAATTAAATTAGCCAGCTAGTGAAGCTATTAATAAGAAAAGGAAGGAATGTTGAAAATGGGATATATAGATTAAATTATTTTTTAATTCGTTTAATTAATTGAGTCGATTAAATAGAAGTTCTATTTTCATATATTATAATCATAATGGTTAGGTATTACCTCGTTTGATATGGAGTTTACAGAGTGAACCTCTTGTTATCCATGTGAACAAGAATAATGTCACACAAATAACGATCAAACTAAATATTACGATTTTTGCGGCTTCATGGCTTTTCTCTCCTTGCTTTTTATCAGGTAAGAGGCTAGCCTTATGTTGCTGAGCATAGGAATAGCCTCATTTCGATTAATAGTCGGATGGGGCTTTTTTCTTTCTGCCTGAAACATAATTTTTGCTTAGAACATCATGCTCAAGACAGAAAGTCTCAAGCACCCGGAGGCAGTATACGTTTATTCATATGGGATGCAATATCTTGAGAAGATTTATTATGGTCAAGTAATACCTTTAAATTAAATTAGCCAGTTAGTGAAGCTATTAATAAGAAAAGTAATTAATGTTGAAAATGGGATATATAGATTAAATTATTTTTTAATTCGTTTAATTAATTGTCTCGATTAAATAGAAATTCTATTTACATCTATTATCATCATACTGACAACCTCTATTTTGCATTTCCGGCTAACTATGTCAATTTTATCTGGTTGACTGCTATTTTCATACTAGGAGAGGAACTACTCTCCCGTATATCTGGAAGCTTACATCAAATGGTATTTCTGATGAACTTTTTGTGCTTTTGTCTTACGCCAATAAGTAAAGGATAGCACAATTGATCAAACTAATAATTTATAGATAAAACAGTAAATTAAAGAGATACCTTCATATGAAATGAACATAAATTATCGTATTCGAATAAAATTTAACCTTCTTAAGGTATATCCTCTTAAAACAAATGGTTGAAGTGATAAAGGTTATCATTACCATTATACGGGGGAGAGAGCACTCCGATAACGGCGGCAAGAATAGCTATAGAACAAATGTGAGGTCAACTATGACAAACAGTGTTGAAACCTTTTCTCTGAATGAAACCGCATGGCAGGGAATTACTATCACCGCGAGAGCCGCAGCGCAGATTCTCAAGTTGATGCAGCAAAACCCACAAAGTAAAGGATTATATCTGGGGGTTAAGCAATCAGGATGCGCCGGCTTTGGCTATGTATTTGAGATGGTTAATGATCCCGCGCCTGATGATCTAATGTATGAGAATGAAGGAGCACATCTATATGTGCCTCTGAAAGCAATGCCATTTATCGATGGCACTGAAGTGGATTTTGTCCGTGAAGGTTTAAATCAGATATTTAAATTCAATAATCCAAAAGCACAACATGCCTGTGGGTGTGGTGAGAGCTTTGGTATATAAGTGTACCAATATATGTCTCAGAGCAATGTAGAAATCAGCGATGATGTGCAGACCTGGCTCAGCGGTCATCGTTATAAAGAAGGCTTCTTCACTCAGGTGGCGACGGATGAGTTAGCTAAAGGTTTGAGTGAAGACGTTGTGCGGGCCATTTCCGCAAAACGTAATGAACCCGAATGGATGCTTGAATTTCGGCTAGAGGCTTATCGCCATTGGCTAGGAATGGAAGAACCTCATTGGTTAAAAGCGAATTATCCCAATCTTGATTATCAGGACTACAGTTACTATTCAGCCCCTTCATGCGGTGCTTGTGGCGATAGTTGCAATTCACAATCTGGTGCTGTTCAAGAGACAGGAGCGGAGCAAGCTAGTAGCTATTTAACCGCAGAAATTGAAGAAACATTTGATAAGTTGGGTGTTCCTGTACGGGAAGGCGAGGCTGTTGCGGTAGATGCTATTTTTGACTCCGTTTCTGTTTCAACCACCTATCGGGATAAATTAGCGAAAGAAGGGATTATTTTCTGCTCATTTAGTGAAGCGATACAGGAATATCCCGGATTGGTCCGTAAATACCTCGGCAGCGTGGTTGCAAGCCACGATAACTTTTTTGCTGCGCTCAATGCCGCAGTGGCTTCTGACGGCACTTTTGTTTATGTGCCAAAAGGGGTTCGATGCCCAATGGAGCTATCCACCTATTTCCGTATCAATGCTGCGAAAACGGGGCAATTTGAGCGCACTATCTTAATTGCTGATGAAGGCAGTTATGTCAGCTATATAGAAGGATGCTCTGCACCGGTGCGTGATAGCTATCAACTTCATGCCGCTGTTGTCGAAGTGATTATCCATAAAGATGCCGAAGTGAAATATTCCACGGTACAAAACTGGTTCTCAGGGGGGGAAAGTGAAGGCGGGATTCTCAACTTTGTCACTAAAAGAGCGTTATGCGAGGGCGAAAATGCCAAAATGTCCTGGACTCAATCGGAAACAGGTTCTGCAATTACCTGGAAATATCCCAGTGTAATCCTGAAAGGGGATAACTCAATTGGTGAGTTTTTCTCCGTTGCTCTGACTAACGGTACTCAACAGGCTGATACCGGCACCAAGATGATCCATATTGGCCGTAACACTAAATCAACCATCATTTCAAAAGGCATTTCGGCTGGGCGTAGTCAAAACAGTTATCGCGGATTGGTTAAAATATTACCGGGGGCAGAAAACGCTCGTAATTATACCCAATGTGACTCCATGCTGATTGGTACTGAATGTGGCGCGCATACATTCCCTTATGTAGAAGTACAGAACAATACGGCGCAATTGGAGCATGAAGCGACAACTTCCCGCATTGGTGAAGATCAATTGTTCTATTGTTTGCAGCGCGGCATCAGTGAAGATGATGCGATCTCCATGATTGTTAATGGATTCTGTAAGGATGTGTTCTCTGAACTTCCCCTTGAATTTGCCGTTGAAGCACAAAAATTGCTGGCAATCAGCCTTGAACACAGCGTTGGATGAGTTTTCCTGTTTCCCTTTTTTATGACAGAACGTTAAGTCGTTCGAAGGCATGTAATATGTTAAGTATTAAAAATTTACGAGTCAGTGTTGAAGGTAATGAAATCCTAAAAGGATTAAATCTTGAAGTTAAACCGGGTGAAATCCATGCCATCATGGGGCCGAATGGTTCCGGTAAAAGTACATTATCAGCAACGTTAGCTGGCCGTGAAGAGTATGAAATTGATGATGGTGAAATCGCCTTTAAAGGAAAAGATTTACTTGGATTGGAGCCATCAGAGCGAGCCGGGGAGGGAATTTTCTTGGCGTTTCAATATCCGGTGGAAATTCCGGGTGTCAGTAATCAATTTTTCCTGCAAACCGCAGTGAACGCTGTTCGCCAATATCGCCATCAGGAGCCGTTGGATCGCTTTGATTTTGCCGATTTTATCGAAGAAAAAATTGAATTATTGGATATGCCGCCGGATTTACTGACACGTTCAGTCAATGTCGGTTTTTCCGGTGGTGAGAAAAAACGCAACGATATTCTGCAAATGGCCGCGCTGGAGCCGACACTTTGTATTCTGGATGAGACAGATTCAGGACTGGATATTGATGCATTGAAAATTGTGGCTAATGGCGTGAATTCTTTACGTGATCCAAACCGCTCATTCATTATTGTGACCCATTACCAACGTATTTTGGATTATGTGAAACCTGATTTTGTACATGTACTTTATCAGGGACGAATTATTAAATCCGGTGATTTCAGTTTGGCGAAACAGTTGGAGGAGCAAGGTTATGGCTGGCTTATTGACCAACAGTGAAAGAGCTGAAAAGATGCGGCAGGTTGCAGAACGTAACCAGCAAGCATTAGCACGTTTTACTGATTTGTATCACTGCCGTCATGGTGAGGATTCATCTCATGCCAGTTTGCATTGGCAACAGGTCATTCGAACCGGTTTTCCTCAATTCAAACATGAAGATTGGCGTTATACACCGCTGGATAAATTGTTAAATCAGCAATACAGCAGCAAAACTTGGGAATTGACCGCAGCGCAATGCGAACAACTGGCGATTCCAATGGATTGTTGGCGTGTCGTTATGGTGGATGGTTGTTTTTCACCTTTACTGAGTTCCTATGAATTTGGACCATACCAGCTAAATTTACTGGATAATAAAAGCGGGCTTCCAGCACCGATACAGGGTGAGATCTTTCTGCACCTAACAGAAAGTTTGGCTCCACAGCCCTTGGTTATTACATTAAAGGCCGGGCAAGTGGCAGAAAAGCCTCTTTACCTGCTGAATATAACCAGCGGTCATCGTAGCGAAGCATTGAATACCAGTCATTATCGCTACCACATTGCTGTAGGGACAAATGCCAGTGCCAGCGTAATTGAACACTTCGTCAGTATTGATGAGCAGCAACCTCATATGACAGGAGGCCGATTAACTGCGGAAGTGGGGAACAATGCTCATCTTGCCCATATAAAACTGGGAGTTGAGAACAGTGCAAGTTATCACTTTGCGCATAACGATATTGTGGTTGGTCGTGATGCTCAAGTAAAAAGCACCAGCTTTTTATTGGGTTCTGGACTTGTCCGACACAATACCAGTGTTAAGTTGAATGGCGAAGGGGCTAATCTGTCGTTGAATAGCTTACTGTTGCCACAAGGAAAGGAAGTCGCTGATACTCGTACTTATTTGGAACATAATAAAGGGCATTGTGAAAGCCGTCAGTTGCATAAAACCATTGTGATGGATCAGAGCAAAGCCGTATTTAACGGTATGATTAAGGTAGCGCCTCATGCATTGAAAACTGACGGACAAATGACTAATAACAATTTGTTGTTAGGTAAACAGGCGGAAGTCGATACCAAACCTCAACTGGAAATTTATGCCGATGATGTGAAATGCAGTCATGGTGCGACCGTTGGCCGAATAGATCAGGAACAACTATTTTATCTGCAATCACGTGGTATCAGCCGATGTGATGCGGAACATATGATGGTATTTGCTTTTGCCGCGGAGCTGACGGAATCTATTGAAGATGAATCTCTGAAAAGTGTTGTCATGAAACACATTAAGCACCGTTTAGCGAGAGTAGAAAAATGACTTTTTCTGTAAAAAAGGTGCGACAAGATTTCCCGGTGTTAACTCAACAGGTTAATGGACATCCACTGGTTTATCTTGATAGTGCTGCCAGTGCTCAAAAGCCGGTTGCAGTTATTGAAAGAGAAAGTGAATTTTGTTTGCATCAGTATGCGGCGGTTCACCGGGGAATTCATACCCTCAGCTCTGCGGCTACCCGGATGGTTGAAAATGTTCGCTACCAGATCTCGCAATTTATTCATGCTCAAAGCAGTGAAGAGATTGTATTCGTCAAAGGTACGACGGAAGGGATTAATCTGATTGCTAACAGTTATGGCCGCAGGTTTATCAATAGCGGCGATAATATTGTTATTACTGAAATGGAACACCACGCCAATATTGTTCCGTGGTATATGTTGGCAGAGCAGATTGGATTTGAAATTAGAGTATGGCCGCTGAACGTAAATGGCGAGTTAGATCAAGCGGCTTTAGCCTCTTTGATTGATTCACGTACTAAATTACTTTCTTTTACTCATCTCTCTAATGTGCTTGGTACCGTGAATCCTGTACGTCAAATCATAAAGCAGGCAAGAAAATTGGCTGATGAGCAGGGAAGCGGGTTACATATTCTGGTCGATGGCGCTCAGGCCATTATGCATAAGAAAGTTGATGTGCAGGATCTGGACTGCGATTTCTATGTTTTTTCCAGCCACAAATTATATGGCCCAACAGGTATTGGCGTGCTTTATGGGCGCAAATCTTTGCTGGATGCTATGCCGCCTTGGGAAGGGGGCGGCGCGATGATAAAACAGGTCAGCTTGCAAAATGGCATAACCTATGCAGAACCACCGTGGCGATTTGAGGCGGGAACCCCAAATATGACGGGAATTATTGGGCTTGGCGCTGCTGTTGATTATGTCGTTTCACTTGGGCTAGATGAAATTCAGCAACATGAGCAGGCTCTGATGGATTATGCAATGACACGGCTAAAAGAGGTCAGAACCCTGAAATTGTATGGCCCTGAACAACGTCAGGGAGTGATTGCTTTCAACCTTGGTCAGCATCATGCTTATGATGTGGGAAGCTTCCTTGATCAATATGGAATAGCGATCCGTACCGGACATCATTGCGCTCTTCCTTTAATGGAGCATTATCACGTTTCCAGCATGTGTAGGGCGTCATTGGCGATTTATACTACGCAAGAAGATATTGATGCGCTTGTTGTTGGATTGCAGCGAATAGAAAAGTTACTGGGTTGAGCCGGTTATATACCCGTTATCTTTCAAGTCGCCTCTTTGTTGGCTGCACTCGCTCACCCCGGTCACATAGTTTTCTATGCTCCCGGGGATTCGCTCCCTTGCCGTCGCGATGCATCTTGAAATCCATAGGGTATAGATCGAAAGGGTGATAAGGAAAAAGTCATGGCAAGTTTGCCCGACACAAATAAGTTGTTACGTAATTTTTCCCGTTGTCAGAACTGGGAAGAAAGATATCTCTATATGATTGAACTAGGGGCAAGATTGCCTCCTCTTACTGACCAACAACGCCAACCTGAGTATTTAATCGCAGGTTGCCAGAGCCAGGTGTGGATACTGCTGAAAACGAATCACCAAAACAAAGTAGAATTTATTGGCGACAGTGATGCCGCTATTGTTAAAGGATTGGTGGCGATTGTCTTTATCCTTTTTCAGGATAAAACACCTCAAGAAATTCTGGATTTGGATGTGACTGAATATTTTGGAAAATTGTCTTTGGAGCAACATCTGACGCCCTCACGTACTCAGGGGCTACATGCGATGATATGCGCCATCCGAAACAGGACAAGTAAAATGGTTTAAATGCCAGTCTTACGCGTTTCTTTCGCTACTGATAATATACGCAATAAGGCTTCAACCTTTTATACCCGTTATCTTTCAAGTTGCCTCTTTGTTGGCTGCACTCGCTCACCCCGGTCACATAGTTATCTATGCTCCCGGGGATTCGCTCCCTTACCGTCGCGATGCATCTTGAAATCTATAGGGTATGTACTTAAATTTATTCGATAACATTTAGAAGTCATTTCCAGGAAGCAAGCATGAAACGAGTTTTAACGCTTATTGGCGTGTTATTATTAAGTGGGCTAGCTAACACCGTTAGCGCCACAGAATATACTTTGCCAGCGGCCAATAGCCGTTTAATTGGCGAAAATACGACATTGGTAGTGCCCGATGATGGACGTTCTTTGGAGGCCATTGCTGCCGAATATGAAATTGGTTTACTGGCAATGCTGGAAGCTAACCCAGGCACTGACCCTTATTTGCCTACTCCGGGTTCTGAACTGATTATTCCATCACAAATGTTGTTGCCCGATACACCGAGGCAGGGGATGGTGATTAACCTTGCAGAACTCAGACTCTACTATTTTCCTAAAGGGAAAAATAAAGTCATCGTTTATCCGATTGGTATTGGACAGCTTGGTCGTAATACGCCAGTGATGACAACATCTGTCAGTCAGCTAATTAAAGATCCAACTTGGACGCCGACTAAGAATATCCGTAAGCATTATGCTGAACAGGGGATTACCTTACCTGCGGTTGTTCCAGCTGGCCCGGAAAATCCAATGGGCGCATTTGCGTTGCGTTTAGCTGCCGGGCGCGGAGAATACTTGATTCACGGCACTAATGCTGATTTTGGCATTGGTATGCGAGTGAGTTCGGGGTGTATCCGTTTACGTCCTGATGATATTGAAACGTTATTCAACACAGTGCCCCGTGGAACGCGAGTACAGATTATCAATGAAGCAGTTAAGTATTCTGTAGAACCAAATGGTGAGCGTTATATTGAAGTACACCAGCCGTTGTCTAAGAAAGAGAATGATGATCCACAGACATTACCTATTGTTCGATCAACCGATTTGAATAAGTTCATTGATAATAGCGAAACGGATAAAAATATTGCTGAACAAGCGATAGTACGCCGTTCTGGTATGCCGGTACTGGTAAGTAAAGACATAGAGCCTGAAACGCAACATGAAACACAACAGGAGTTGCGAGAAGAGAATATCGTGCGGGTGGAAGATGATGTTAAAGGGACAGAACAAGCAGTGAATAAAGATGTATCTGAATCGTTTACATTACCACCGTTATATCAACCTGGGCCAATCTATCGGGCAAATTAATATTTTATTGTGGACACGGGAATCTGCAAATATTTATCTAACAGAATCCGATGATAAAAAATGGCGCACAGATAGACTGTGCGCCATTTTTGTACATAATTACAAAAAATTATTTTTTGTAGGAACGAACTTGATTATCCAGACGCTGATTCGCACGAGCTGCATCGTCTTTAGCGGCTTGAACGTCAGTACGTACTGCGTTCACGTCATTGCTCAGTTGATCAACTTTTGCATTCAGAGTCTGAATATCAGAAGTCAGTTGGTCAACCTTAGCAGTGCTTGAACAACCAGCCAACAGAGTAGAAGCCAGAACTACTGCACCCAGTACAATTTTAGTACGATTCATTATAATACCCTCTAGATTTAAGTTAATCTCCAAGTAGCCATGTAAGTATTACACAAAGTTTTTTAGAAAGAGAATAAATTTTTATCATGAAAACCAATTATTTCAATTTTTCTCTTTAACAAGTGGATAATTTTCATCTGAATGTAAAAAAACAAAACCGTTGAGTAACATTTTAATCAAAAAAAGCCTATTGCATGAGGGAATGATATTCTTCGAAATAATTTTAGTTAAAAATTCTTATAAATAAAAAATACAACATTCAGGTCATCTTGCGTCTATTGAACTATCGCGACATCTCTTTTAATGAAGTCATTTTTTATACATAAATTTAGGGTTTCTCTTAAAACAAATTTGTTAATTGAATCTTATTGTAGATGAACAACTTGACAATGTTCAGGTTGAATCCTAGGCTCAAATTTAAACTGGTAAGAGGAGTTTGTTATGTTAACTGATCAATCTAACGAATATTTTAACATCAACATTGACAACGGAGTCGCTCATTTGCAACTCAGTCGTCCCGAAAAGGCCAATAGTTTGGCGCTTGGGTTCTGGAAATTGTTTCCTGAGGCAGTAGAGCAACTCAGTCGTTCAGGTGAAGTGCGGACAATGGTGATTTCTGCACAGGGAAACACATTTTGTGGCGGGCTTGATTTGCAAATTTTTGCCTCTAGCAAAGAAGCTAATACAGCTAATCCTAATGAGCGGGAAGCGATGCAATTCAGCTTATTGCAAATGCAAGAGACAATAAACGTATTAGAGCGAGCCCGCTTCCCTGTTATTGCCGCAGTACAAGGCGCCTGTCTTGGTGCAGGTTTTGACTTAATTGCTGCCTGCGATTTTTGTTTTGCTGCTGAAAATGCGAAGTTTCGTATAGAAGAAACCAATATCGGTATGATGGCTGACTTAGGTATTCTTCAACGTTTGCAACATTTGATCCCTGGGGGAATGGCCCGCTATTTTGCCCTGACTGGGGATACGTTGAGTGCGGCTCAAGCTCATGATTTGGGGCTGGTGGTAAAGGTGTTCCCTTCTACAGAGACATTAATCGAAGGCGCTCTCGCGACTGCCCGGCGTATTGCTGATCGGTCTCCTGTCGCCATTAACGGGGTTAAACGAGCTATGCTTTACAGTCGTGATCATGGTGTCTATGAATCATTGCAGCAAATAGCACTTTTGCAAGCTTCGATTTTTAGTCGTCAGGATATTCTGTGCTCAATTCAAGCGAAAGCGACCGGAACAAACAGTGAGTTCCAAAACTTAAGTGAAGTCGGTAAAATTTTTGATGAGCCATGATTAAGGTAAGGATATTGATGACATGCAAAGTGAATTCTCAGCAAAAAGTATGTAATACTGGGAAATGTCATCATTGTTGAAGGTTAAGCCATTTTCTGACTGCGAAAGAACAGGGAATGGCATTATTATTAATTAGCATATACTCAATGGATTTCAAGATGTATCGAGACGGCAAGGGAGCGAATCCCAGGGAGCATAGATAACGATGTGACCGGGGTGAGTGCAGCTAACAAAGAGGCAACTTGAAAGATGACGGGTATATTCAATATTCTGAAACACCGTCATGTATACGGTGTTTCAGGAATAAAGCAACTTATTAAATTAAAGTACGTGAACAGACGAAGTGTTGGTAGTACCGCTTGGAACTAGAGCGCCAGAAACCATAACCACGATTTCACCTTTTTCCGCCAAGCCACTTGCTAGCGCTGCTTCTTTACCAATGCGGTAGAAATCGTCTGTAGAGGCGATTTCTTTAACAATTTGGGTAGAAACGCCCTTAACAAGCAGTAATTGGCGAGCAGTCACTTCATTAGTGGTTAATGCCAAAATAGGGGCGCCAGGGAAATACTTACGAATGGATTTGGCGGATTTACCGCCATAGGTTGCGACCACAATCAGAGGGGCTTTCAGTTTTTCTGCTGTTTCAACGGCGCCGCGACACACCGCTTCAGTCACGCGCAGGTTACGGCAATTGACGGCTTCAATACGGCTTGGCATGACGCGGTCTGTACGCTCACAAATCGTTGCCATGATAGTCACTGCTTCTATTGGATATTTACCTTTTGCACTTTCACCGGAAAGCATAACCGCATCAGTACCATCCAGAATAGCGTTGGCGACGTCACCGGCTTCAGCACGGGTAGGACGCGGGTTTTTAATCATGGAGTCGAGCATTTGAGTGGCAGTGATAACAACTTTGCGAGCAATGTTACATTTTTGAATCATCATTTTCTGGGCGAAGATCACTTCTTCCACCGGGATTTCAACGCCTAAATCACCACGGGCAACCATGATCCCGTCAGATACTTCCAGAATCTCATCAAAATTGTTCAGACCTTCCTGATTTTCAATCTTAGAGATGATTTGGATATTTTCACCGCCGTGCGCTTTCAGGTGTTCACGGATTTCCAAAACATCGGAGCGCTTGCGGATAAAAGAAGCGGCGACGAAGTCAACACCTTGTTGGCAGCCAAAGATCAAATCTTGTTTATCTTTTTCCGCCAATGCAGGCAGGCTGATAGAAATACCTGGCAGGTTAACACCTTTATTTTCACCGAGGTCGCCATTGTTTAAAACTTGGCAAATGACCTCTGACTTAGTGACTTCTTTAACTGTCATGCCGATCAAGCCGTCGTCAACTAGCACGGTATTACCGGGAGCCAGATCCGCAGGGAAACCACTGTAAGTGACAGCAACACGGTCTTTATTGCCGATAACGGAAGTGTCAGTGGTAAAAGTGAAGGTCTGACCTGCGGTTAGAGAGACATCGTTACCGCCTTCCAGCTTCATAGTTCGGATTTCAGGACCTTTAGTATCCAGTAAAATAGCGGCTTGTTTACCTGTCTTAGTCATAACTGAACGGATATTTTGAATACGCTGGCCGTGCTCTTCATAGTCTCCGTGTGAAAAGTTGAGGCGCATAACATTCATACCGGCATTCAACAGTTCGGCGAGTTTTTCTTCGGATTCTGTTTTTGGCCCGATAGTACAAACAATTTTGGTTTTTTTCATGACAATCTATCTACAGGTTTTAATTGGATAAAATAGTGAACCGCCAACTTTATGGTTTGCGCAGATACCATGTGGCGTTGAACGTTGCGCAACATCATTAAGGGCAGAGCGGGGAAGACTTGCAGTGCTTTTCGTGTGAGGTTAGGCACATGGAGTTATGCGAGTTTATACATACGATTAATCTGTAACTTTTCAGTGTTCGGCAAACCTAATGAGCTGAAACCATTCAACTATAAATTGCGCCGTATTATAGAGACTTATTTCTGTGAAATGAATCGAAAAATGATTATATGAATTAATTATAACGATAAACTGCAAAAATGATGCAAATCTTAACAGAGAAGAGTTATAACTCATTGCGTAAGCTGTTTGTTAACAGACAGCAGCGCATTTCGGTGCGGGAAATAAATTGAACACAGCCAAAGGATACTAAAGATAAGAAGAGTCATTTGTAGATTTGGTGCGTCCGAGTGGACTCGAACCACCGACCCCCACCATGTCAAGGTGGTGCTCTAACCAACTGAGCTACGGACGCAATCTAAATTGCATTGGTGACAACGGGGACGAATATTAACGGCGAGTTAGCCTTCTGGCAAGGGGAATAATACAAATTATTGCTCAACTGTTCGTATTTGCATCTGTTACAGCGAATTTGTCGTTTATTCCATCAGTTAAGTATTCATCCCCGGTTTTATCGAAAGTAAATTAGCGAGTTGAACGTTGTAAAACCATCTCGTCTGGTTGTTTTTGTGTCCACAAAATACGGGCGAATATCATTATGGCTGATGCGGTCAGGCCAATAATAAAGCCGATCCAGAATCCTTGTGGCCCCATAGCGGGTACAACATAGTCGGTCAATCCCAGAATATAACCGCTTGGTAGCCCCAGAATCCAGTAAGCGATAAAAGTGATATAGAAGATAGAACGCGTATCTTTATATCCACGTAAAACACCAGCCCCTACAACCTGTACAGCATCAGATAATTGGTAAAGCGCGGCAAATAGCATCAGATGTGACGCCATGATGATAACTTCTGGATTGTCGTTATACATCAAGGCGATCGGCTCTCGCAGAATGATAGAAAAAGTGGCGGTTAAACAAGCAAATATCAAACCAACTATAATTCCGGTATAAGCTGATATCCGGGCATTCTCAATAGATTTTTTCCCTAAGTTATAACCAATACGGATAGTGGTTGCTGCGGCTAACGATATTGGGAACATAAACATTAATGAACCAAAATTTTGTGCGATTTGGTGCCCTGCAACAGCAGTAACGCCTAAAGGCGAGATTAGCAATGCCACTATGGCAAATAGCGTAATTTCAAAAAACATCGCCATTGCAATAGGCAAGCCGAGGGCTGAAATGCGTTTCAGAATATGCCATTCTGGCGCCGCAAAGCGATGTTTAGGGCGGATATCTCTTTGTGATGATGCGCGCTTCACATACCAACGCATTAGTAGGAACATAACCCAGTAAACGCTGGCGGTAGCAACGCCGCAACCAACACCGCCTAAAGCGGGCGCGCCGAATTTACCATAAATGAATATGTAGTTAATCGGAATATTAATCAATAATCCTAAAAAACTAATTACCATACCCGGTTTGGTTTTCGATAAACCTTCACATTGATTACGCAGTACCTGATAAAACAGAAAGCCCGGCGCGCCCCACATTATTGCGTGGATAAATCCGACCGCTTTTTCTGCTAAAAGCGGATCTATATTATGTTGCTTGTCAATCAGGAATTTGCTGTTGTATAGAATAGCGATAATGATAATGGAGAGGAAAGTCGCTAGCCAAAACCCTTGTTGAGTCTGCTTGGCAATGAGATTCCTGCGGCCAGAACCATTCATTTGCGCAATAATGGGGGTTAAAGCTAATAGTAAGCCGTAACCGAATAGGATAACCGGCAGCCAGATCGAGGTGCCAACGGCAACCGCGGACATATCGGTTGCGCTGACGCTACCTGCCATAACGGTATCCACAACCCCCATTGCAGTTTGTGAAAATTGGGCAATAATGACGGGGATACCTAGAGCGAGCAAACTACGCGCTTCTTTTAAATACTTCTGCACGCATTACACCTTTTTAAAAGTAGAAAATATTAGGAAAAACTCCTGTATATAAGAAACGATTTTCGAAAAATCAATCGCTTACTAACTGGGGTATTGTATCTATTTGATACTATATTACAACAATAATGCTGAGTTTATATTCAAATGATCAGGTGGTATTTATCAATGACAACTTGATATAAACTAATTAATAATTATACACAGTCATTAAGAGGTTCTTCTATGTTTACGGGCATCGTTCAGGGAAAGGCACCCTTGGTTGCTATTGATGAAAAAAGCAATTTTCGGACTCATGTTGTTAAATTCCCGGCTGAATTATTGCCAGGTATCGAAACAGGGGCGTCGGTTGCCAATAACGGTTGTTGTCTGACGGTAACCAAAATAGAAGGCGATGAGATTAGTTTCGACTTAATGAAAGAGACTCTACGTCTGACTAATCTTGGCGATTTACAGCTAGGGGATTATGTGAACCTGGAGCGGGCAGCTAAATTTGGGGATGAAATTGGCGGACATTTGATGTCCGGTCATATCATCACGGTTGCTGAGATAGTTAAAATTTTCACTTCAGAAAATAACCATCAAATATGGTTCCGTATCCATGATAAGCAATTAATGAAATATATCCTGCATAAAGGATTTATCGGCATCGACGGGATTAGTCTGACAATTGGCGATGTGGTTAATAATCGTTTTTGCGTTCACCTTATTCCTGAAACATTGGAACGTACAACATTAGGTAAAAAGCGCCTTGGTCAGAAAGTCAATATTGAGATTGACTCACAGACTCAAGCGATTGTTGATACTGTGGAGCGTGTTCTTGCTCAGAAAGAGCAGGAACGGGTTGTTTCTCAGCAACCAGAGACATTTATAGAAGAATAATCAATAAATTGAGGAGCGGCAGGAGGATTCCCTTTGTCGCTTTCAAACAAAATTAACTGTGTTAAAAAGGAGTATTGAACCCACCGATGCTCCTTTTTGTGATTTGTATTACAGTGTTTGCATATTATATTAACTAATATGGTTAATATTGTTATTATTGTGTTAATGTTCTTTCTTGTAAAGCGCAGACCAATCCCTATGGTGATATTTTTTAGAGGTTACTTTAATGGAAAACCCGATTGAGTTAGATGAATGGCTTGAAGAACCTACACACGATGATGCTGTTGAAATGATGAATGCCCAAGCTGTCGTACCTTTTGGTACCGCACTTTGGCCTTAATGGCTTTTTATAATTAAGGCATCTTACTAATATATAAGTAAGGGGAGTTTCCCCTTACTTAAAAATAAACAGGATTATCCTCATGGATAAAAGTCTTGAAAATATGTATCGCTGTTTATCACGTCATCCTGCAATTTCAGATAAAGTAAGAAATAATGAATGTATAAAAATATTTATCGGATCTGATACCGAGCATAGCGATATTGCGCAAAAGATGCATGTGTATAAAAAGAATTTTAATGTGAAATCTGATTTCGCTTTGTTAGACGCAACATCAGCAGACGACGTAAAACAAAAAATATCCGATTGTGATTTGTTTGTTTTTCTTTATGCATCATCAACGTTAAAGAATGCATCTCCACAAGGGCCAGAATATCTAATCAAAATAAGAGGCTTTATTACCGAATCATGGAAGAAATCTGTACTGTTTAAAGATTATGGCTTGCATTTTATTGAAGCGTTCAGTGAGCCATCAGAGTTAATAACAGAAAGGAATAAAAAACTTATTGAATTATCAAATCGATCACAGAAGATTCAATATACAGATAATAGAGGGAACTCGATTGTCGGTTATTTAGAAAAGGACCATAAGTGGACTTCCATTGATGGCAGTGGAAATATTGATGTTATTCCTGGGGAAATAGCAAGCCATATAAAGAACCTTAACGGTAGTATTAGCTTTAGTGGTACTTTTTTGAGTACGGCCCCCTTTGCTATAAAGTATGGGGTTGTCAATGATATGATGACTATAAATATAAAAGAGGGTGAAATTATTGGGTTTGATTGTGATAATGATGAATTTAGTCGAGATTTTAATTTATACCTAAACCATAATCATGGAAATAGAATAGTTGAAGAGTTCGGTATTGGTACTAACACCGGAGTGAAAGCGCTTTATGGCAGAAATGCGGGTTTTGAAGAACGGCATCCTGGCTTACATCTTGGTTTAGGGGGTGGTGTAAAAGGGAGTCATCATTTAGATTTGATATTTTCTGGTGGAAAAATAGCATTTGATCAAACAGTTTTCTTTGATAATGGTTATGTGGATAATTTTCGTTAGTGGGAAATAGAGCGATTTTTTTAAAATTATAATAGAAATTTACCTTTTAATATTTAGAGTTAAAAATGAATATGTTGTATTGACTAAAAGCTACAGTGGGAACCTGTAGCTTTTGGTTAACTATCGGGCTACCCGTAACCCGCCTTCAATACCTTTTAGACTGAATACAACTTGCCATAATTGAATATCGCGAGCACGAAATGCGCCTGCACAGGCATTCAGATAATAGCTAAACATGCGTTTAAATGTTGGACTATAGTTATCTTGTATTTCAGGCCAACTGGCAATAAATCTTTCATACCAGGCCATCAATGTGCGATCATAATCTGCGCCAAAGTTATGCCAATCTTCCATAACAAAACAGTTTTTGCTGGTGTGGGCTATTTGCTCAATCGAAGGCAGGCAGCCATTAGGAAAAATATATTTGCTGATCCACGGGTCAGCGCTGGTTTTAGCTTTGTTGGAACCGATAGTATGGAGCAGGAATAAGCCATCAGGTTTCAGGTTTCTTTGAACAACGTCGAAGTAAGTCGCATAATTTTTAGGTCCAACGTGTTCAAACATACCGACAGAAACAATTCTATCGAACTGCTCATGTAAATCCCGATAGTCTGTCAGAATGATCTTTACAGCCAGATTTGTACATTGTTCCTGCGCATATTTCTGTTGTTCGGCTGAAACAGTGATACCTGTGACGGAAACACCATAATTTTTAGCAGCATAAGCCGATAGCCCGCCCCAACCACAGCCAATATCCAGCAGAGTCATGCCGGGAGAAAGTTCCAATTTCTCGCAGATGAGTTTCAACTTATCAAGCTGAGCTTGTTCCAGTGTTTTAGCTTGTTTCCAGTATCCGCAGGAATATTGCATATAAGGGTCAAGAATACGGGTGAAAAGATCATTTCCTAAATCATAATGCTGATGACCGACAATCCATGACCGTTTTGGCGTTTGCAGATTACGTAAGCGGGTTATGGCGATTCTCACTGTATCTTTGAGATTATTGGGCATTTGATTTTCTAATCCAGCGCGTAAAACGCGATAAAAGAAAATATCTAACCGCTCACAATCCCACCAGCCATCCATATAACTTTCACCTAACCCCATCGAACCTTGTTGTAAAACTCTTTTATAGAAATTAGGGTTTTTTATCTGGATATCATAAGGATTGTGACCATTAATTTGAATACCTGCTTTTTCTAGCATCTCATTGGCAATTCTCTGCCAGGAGTTAATGGCTGTTTTCGGGTTTTCAATACAGGATGAACTCATATACTCTCCAACGTTAAGGTGATGGAATATTGAGGAGCTCGTTTTAGCTAACAAAGCAGGATGCGAAGACGCAAAATGCAAAAAATAACAAAGAATCAAAGTAAAAAATCTTAAAGATAACTAATCCATGAGTTTAATGGGGGCAGTCATTGCTCCTGAAAACCTCAAACTCCAGTTGATTTATAATAAAGAGCTTTATTGAGTATAAGGGCGTAAAATTGTTTCATCAATTAATAAATAAAGGCTGAAATTAATTGATAATTAGCAGCCTTTATTGAGATAACAATTTGATTAATATTAGGAATTCTGTTCGACTGTTTGAATGCGGCGATTAGCGTTTTTTTTCCACTGTATAAAATATCCTAATGCCATTGGAACAACGGTAACAACCATGACAGTAGTTGTGGATATAAGTGGATTGCTGATAAATGTCGATACGATCAGGCTGGCAATGAAACAGAGCCCTAATTGAAGCGTGTTTTGTAATGCAGTGGCTTTTCCACTGTCTTGTGGATAAGCAGATAAAGCATTTGCTACTGCAATTGGATAGGACGCGCCATTCATCGCAGCCATAAAGCAGAAAGGCACCAGAATGGTGAATAAAGTTGGCTCGCTAAATTTTGCAATCAAATAGAGTACAATCATGCTGACAGCATAGCCAGCTAACAGATAAGGAAAAATAATTTCACTTTTTATTTTGGCCAAAATACTTCGGCACCCATAACCTCCAACGATAAAGGCTAAGGTTTGAGGTATATAACTCAGACCAATGTCGTTTGGAGAATATCCCATTTCACCGAGAATTGAAGGGGAGCCGGTTAACCAGGCAAAAAACCCGGCGCTACATGATGCAAATATTAGAACATTGCCACTAAACAGTGGTGATTTTAATAGCGTAAGGAAAGAGACATTATTTGCTTGCACTTGAGTTTCACTGTTTTTGCGATTTTCTTGCAAGAACAGAGTAAAAAACAACAGTAATAATGTAATTGTCAGTAAGACTAGGAAAATGGTACGCCAGCCGCCATGTTGCAACAGCCAGGCCCCTACCAAAGGCGCCAGAGCAGGGGAGAGCGCAACCAGGGGCATAATTGTTGCAAAAACACGTTTGGTACGATTGGAATCGTAACGATCAATAACTAATGCTTGCCATGAGACAGCGGCTGAACAGACACCTATGGCTTGGATAAAACGCAAAACTAAAAGTTGGGTGGAGTCTGTTACCCACATCATACCCAGACAGCCAATAGAAAACAGGGATAACCCGGTGATGATAATCGGCTTTCTGCCAAAGCGATCTGAAAGAGGCCCCCATAAAAGCTGCGCAAAGGCGAAACCTGCAAGAAAGATACTTAGGCTGGCGCTAATTGCGTTTGCCGATGTACCTAATTCTTGTTGCATAGCGCCGAATGCTGGCAGATACATATCAATAGCCAGATAACCTAGCATACTCAAGCCTGCAAGGTAGAACATGAACTGACTTGAGTTTTTCATTTGATTGCTCTCTTTGAATGTCATGATTGAAATAATTTGCAGTGATGGGTAGATAACAATATTGACACACATTCTATATGTCGTGATTTTTACTTGTGAAATGGTAATATTTGCATAATGCTGTGAAAAAAATTGAAAGGTAAAATTATGTGGTCGGAATATTCACTTGAAGTCGTGGATGCGGTTGCCAGAACAGGCAGTTTTAGTGCCGCTGCATCGGAGCTTCACCGTGTCCCTTCTGCGATCAGTTATACCGTAAGACAATTGGAAGAGTGGCTTGCTGTTTCGTTGTTTGAGCGTCGTCATCGGGATGTGGAATTAACTGAGGCGGGCGCTATTTTTATCAAGGAAGCTCGTTCTGTTATCAAAAAAATGATTAACACTCGTCACCAGTGTCAACAAATTGCCAATGGCTGGAGAGGGCAATTTAGTATTGCTATTGATCGCGTTGTCAAACCGGAACGTAGTCGTCAGCTTATTCTTAATTTCTATCACCATTTTCCTGATATAGAACTTTTTGTTCATCAGGAGGTGTTTAATGGTGTATGGGACGCGCTGGTGGATAGTCGAGTTGATGTTGCAATTGGAGCAACCCGGGTAGCTCCGGTCGGGGAAAGATATAGTTTCCGAGATATGGGGTTTATGCCCTGGCTATGTGTAGTTAGCGCAGACCATGAGTTGACTCAGTTGCCGGGGCCGTTATCTGATGACCAAATGCGGCCTTATCCCAGTTTGTGTCTTGAAGATACATCCCGTAATTTACCGAAGCGTGACACTTGGAATCTGGATAATCAGCGCAGGCTAGTGGTTCCTGATTGGGAGTCTGGTCTGTCTTGTCTAAACGCAGGGTTATGTGTGGGAATGGTGCCTAAGCATAGGGCAATGCCGCTTATTCGGCAGAAGAAACTAGCCGTGCTGGAATTGGAACAGCCTTTACCAGACAGTCCATGTTGTTTGGCATGGGTACAAAACAGCCATTCTCCAGCATTAAGTTGGCTGCTTGACTATCTTGGCGATAGTGAAACACTTAATGCTGAATGGCTTCAGGATGAATAGAGCGGATTAACGACGATAATCGATAAATGGGCCATCTACGACAGAGCGTCGTTCAACCAGGCGAGGATGTACTTCAATAGTTTGCGCATCTTCACGTTTGTTGATTATTCTGTCCAGTAACATAGAAAATGCCATTTGCCCCAGTCGTTCTTTTGGCTGATGAATGGTGGTCAATGCCGGAGAGAAATAACGAGCGTTGCGTATATTGTCATAGCCGATGATAGAAATATCCTGTGGGACGCGTAATCCTAATTCATCGGCAGCACAAATAGCCCCCATAGCCATCACATCTCCGCCGCAGAAAACCGCAGTCGGACGCTGTTTTTGATTGAGGATTTGATGCATAGCTTTATAGCCCGATTCTGGCTCAAAATCCCCCTGAATAATCCACTCTTCTCTAATCGGAATGTTGGCTTCTTTTAACGCCTTCAAGAATCCTTGATGACGGCCGCCGCCGGTATTTCGTGCCAGAGGGCCGGGGATCGCGCCAATATCACGATGACCCCGCTCGATAAGATAACGACCAGCCAGATAACCGCCGTGTAATGCGTTATCAATAATCGTATCGGTGAAATCACTTCTGACTTGTCCCCAATCCATGACGACCATTGGAATATTGCGATAATCTTCCAACATCCCCAACAACTGTTCCGGGTATTCTGAACACATAATCAGCAGTCCATCTACACGTTTTTGCGCCAGCATGGCGAGATAAGCTTTCTGTTTATCAATGTTATTGTGTGAGTTACATAAAATCAGCGTATAGCCTTTGCTATAACAACTGTTTTCAACGGCCTCAATGACTTCAGCAAAATAGGGGGCTTCACTGGACGTTGCCAGTAATCCGATCGATTTTGTGTGGTTAACTTTCAGACTGCGAGCTACGGCGCTGGGTGAATAATTCAGAGCCTTAATAGCAGCCCAAACGGCAGCTTTAGTATCTTCAGCGACAAAGCGGGTTTTATTAATAACATGGGATACGGTAGTGGTTGAGACGCCAGCGTGCTTAGCCACATCTTTGATCGTTGCCATGAGGTGAAAGACTCCTGACCTTTTGGTCTAAATTTAAAACGTTTTGTTAATCGCTTGCCAGCCCTTTTACACAGGCACTGGTAATAAGTTAGCGATAAATCCTGAATTTTGTCTGATCTGGCTCAAAAGTGAAAGCAATAATCAGTGTTATAAAATGTATGGTAATCGCTATTTATGCTTTTCCTTATGTAAGGGCAATTAACCATCTCAATAGATTGGTATTTGTCGTTATAAACTTTTCATTCTGAGGAGGTTCTATGAATACCGATTTGAAGCTTGGTTTATTTACTGCTGTCAGCACGTTGGTGATGATTGCCATTTTTGCCGCTCTTTGCTTGATCTTTGCCTGATGTTTTGAACGGATTAGATGATTTAAAAATTGGACTTTACGTTAAAGGAAATTGGGCAGATAGTCTCAGTGGTTTATCTGCCCTTTGTCTTTGAGTGTTAAAACAGTTTGAGTATTAAAACAAATAGTAATGAATTAATTTGATGGTTGTTAAGCCAGATTTTCTGTAACAAATTCCCAGTTAATTAACGCCCAGAAATTTGCTAGTGGTAGTTGCTTGACGTATTCACGATAGCCGGACTGCTATCTGTTTTCCTAGCCCGCGAAGCCTAGTCCAGCACCAAAATCTTCCACCGTTGTATCGGTAAGTTTCTGGTTATCCTAACGACTTCTACGATAAATAACAGTGAGAATGATGCCATCTGCGCCGGGATAAGAAAAGATCAGGATACATCTTAGTGAGAGAAAATGGTATTCTCCGTAATATTGTGACGATGTTGGTTATCAACATAGTGTTGGTTTAAAGGAAATAAAAATGACGACTATTGAGAAAATTGAACGCCAAATTAAAGAAAACCCAATTTTATTGTATATGAAGGGTTCTCCTAAATTGCCAAATTGTGGATTTTCTGCTCAGGCTGTTCAGGCTTTGTCTGCATGTGGTGAACGTTTTGCTTACGTAGATATTTTGCAAAATCCAGATATTCGTGCAGAATTGCCAAAATATGCTAATTGGCCAACCTTTCCTCAGCTTTGGGTGGAAGGTGAGTTGATAGGTGGATGCGATATTATCATTGAAATGTATCAGCGTGGTGAGTTACAAACATTAATCAAAGAAACTGCTGATAAATATCGTTCTCAGGACGAAGACGCGACAGAGTAATTTTTTAATTACTTAACACCCTATGGATTTCAAGATGCATCGCGACGGCAAGGGAGCGCAGCCAACAAAGAGGCAACTTGAAAGATAACGGGTATAGACAGATTATTATGCTATCTCCCCATATATTGATATATGGGGGGTATTATTGCTTAAGTTTAGATTTGATTATATTAATCTAGCCGCTCAGCTATTTATCCGGCTTTTTCTTCTGCTGCCGTCGCTAATGGCCAACCACCAAGTTGTTTCCAACGGTTAACCATTTCACAGAATAATTCAGCGGTACGATCAGTATCGTATAAAGCACTGTGAGCCTGATGATTGTCGAATGGGATGCCGGCGGTGATGCAGGCTTTTGCTAAGATTGTTTGTCCTAATACCAGGCCGCCTAAAGCAGCGGTGTCAAAAGTTGCAAACGGATGAAACGGATTGCGCTTTAGTCCGGTGCGCTCTGCGGCAGCCATAACAAAGCTATGATCGAAGCTAGCATTATGAGCAACGATAATTGCCCGATTACAGTGATTATTTTTTATCCCTTTACGAACCATTTTAAAGATAGCGTGTAGAGCTGCATATTCACTCACTGCTCCACGTAGCGGATTTAATGGATCAATGCCGGTGAACGCCAGGGCTGCTGGTTCAAGATTGGCTCCTGCAAATGGCTCAATATGGAAGTGAAGCGATTCGCCAGGCGTTAGCCAACCTTCACCATCCATCTCCAGTGTAACGGCGGCAATTTCAAGTAATGCATCTGTTTTGGCATTAAAGCCGCCAGTTTCAACATCAATAACAACAGGGTAATAACCGCGAAAACGTCCGCTAAGGACGTTTGGCTCTTTTTTATCGGACATCAGATCGAGTTACCTAGGGCGTTGCTGGCATTTTTGTTTTCAATAAGTTCAATTTTGTAACCATCTGGATCTTCAACGAAAGCAATAATGGTTGTTCCGCCTTTTACAGGGCCTGCTCCACGGGTAATGTTACCTCCGGCTTTGCGAATAGATTCACAAGTGGCTGCGACATCATCAACACCTAATGCAATGTGACCAAAGGCACTTCCCATTTCGTAATGGTCAACTCCCCAATTATAGGTTAACTCGATGACTGCTCCTTCGCTTTCATCAGCATAGCCAACGAAGGCGAGTGAGTATTTATATTCGGTGTTTTCACTGGTGCGTAGCAGACGCATTCCTAACACTTCAGTGTAAAAATTAATGGAGCGTTGCAGATCGCCAACACGGATCATGGTATGGAGTAAACGCATAATTACCTCTAATTTAATGGTTTTACCGATATTTTTGTGCGATAGGTCGCACAAAAACCACTAACTATAACGTGTCTTACGGTTACAGTTCAATTTGCCCATAATTATAATTTATTCTCATCTAGGTTTATAATTAAATATAGTATGTTAATTGTATAGGAAACGGGATGTGATGGCTGAGCAACTGGAGTTTTTTGCTATTCCCAGTCCGTGTCGAGGAATTTGTCAGGCTAATGAGCGAGGTTTTTGTCTGGGGTGTTATCGCAGCCGGGAAGAAAGATTTAATTGGATGAAAATGTCTGATGGGCAAAAACGTGAAGTATTGCGACTGTGCCGGCAAAGATATTTACGTGCATTGAGAGCACAAAATCAGACAGATGAAGAACTACCTGAACAGCCATCACTATTTTAATTAGAAATTTTTGATGTTATTAGGGTTAACAATTCAATGATTTACTTATATAGGGTTATATTTTTGGCGAAGTTATAAATGTTCTACTATAATCTTGAGTATTTTGTTTGTTATTTTTTTATTTCTGACTTAACGAAAAGACTAAGGGAGCTTATTTGAATGTTTTTATAACTTTATGTTTTAAATAGAATTTTAAGCTCGATTGTGTGATAAATGTAAAATAAAAACAACATTAATGTAAAAATAGATAGCTTAGCATTTAGATGACAGCTATTCTTATAGTACTTTGAATAAAGTATTGAATGATATTTATTGGTTTCTGTCTGCTTGTATTCATAGTTCTGATAGTTTTTATGGTAAAAATATTGTATGTTAATTGTTTTGTTCTGAGTTTAAATTAAGTTTAGTTGTTCTTGGTTATAGTTACCTGAATTAGTTAGTTGCTAAGAATTTACTGTGATTATACAGAAGTTATATATACTTTTTTAAGGCTAGTTAGCCTGATTTAGAAAAATTTGGCTGTTATGTTTAGTAGGCTAGTTATTTAAGGAGGGACAATTGGAATCTACATTGGGATCAGATCTGGCACGGTTAGTTCGTATTTGGCGTGCTTTAATTGACTACCGTTTAAAGCCGTTAGAATTAACTCAGACTCATTGGGTAACGTTATACAATATTAGCCGGTTACCTCAGGAGCAATCTCAGATACAGTTGGCGAAAGCTATCGGTATTGAGCAACCATCTTTGGTCAGGACATTAGATCAACTTGAGGAAAAAAAACTTATCACCCGGCATACTTGTGCCAATGATCGTCGTGCAAAGAGAATCAAGCTAACTGAAGATTCTGCATCGGTTATTAGGGAGTTGGATGGTGTTATTGAATCTACAAGAAATGAGATTCTGGAGGGTATTTCACGCGAGGAACTTGCTTTTCTTTCCACTTTAGTACAGAAGTTAGAGCAAAATATTATCCAATTACAGAGTAGATAGTAATTACGATATCCATGAAATGCTAACCGGATGAAAGAAGACCGCGACTTACTGAAATGAAGTCACGGTTTTCTTATCTCTGTCTCCTTATTGGCGAGGTGAAACAGTAATATTATTACCTTGGCCTGCAAGTCTTACACGTTGGCCTTTGTGGAAGACAGTTTTGCCTTGTTTTTGGACAACAATGATGCTTTCACCGCTGTCACGACGAATTTCGAGTTCTACACCTTTAGTTGTGTTAAGAGCTCCCTGAACATTTTGGCCTGCGACGCCACCGGCAATCGCACCTGCGGCAGTCGCTAATGTGTTGCCGCTGCCGCCGCCAATAGTATTACCAACCAAGCCTCCTAAAACTGCGCCGCCAATTGCGCCTAATACATTTTCATCGCTACCCGCCTGAATATTGATAGGACGAACAGAAACAATGGTACCGTAAGAGACAGTCTGGACCTGCTTAGCTTGTCCAGCAGTATAGGTATCACCAGAAAGAGAATCGGTGTTGACACAACCTGATAATGAAGCGACGGCAACCGCGCTAACTAAAAAGTGCTTAAACATAATAACTCCTAATTTCGATGCCTGATTGCGGAAATCTGATAGCTTACTGAGCAATCAGGCTAACAACTGGCATTGGCAATAAGTAATAAAAAGTTTATTCAAATACAATGCCAGTACATTAGCAATCTAGTGCTAAACATATATTAAACGTCAATAGAGATTTTTAAAAGAAATAGCTATTAATGAGAAATTCAGCATTTTTTGTGAAGTTGTTTCCAAAACTCAGGTTTTATTCCTTAGTTTGTCTATTAGTCATATACAGCCAAAACCACTGCGCTTTATAGTTATTGGCGTGGTTTCTGATTTTATCAAGACAGATTTTAAGCAGGAAGGCAAATTCAATGGTTATAAAGTCAGGTCGTTATATTGGTGTAATGTCAGGTACAAGTCTGGATGGCGTTGATGTGGTGCTTGCAGCAATCAATGATAAAGTTGTGGCTCAGCAAGCCAGTTATTCGCATCCATTCCCACACGAATTAAAACAGAAAATTCTCGCAGTCTGTCAAGGGCAACAAACGACATTATCGGCAATCGGTCGGTTAGATTATGAACTTGGTTCTTTATTCGCTGAAGCGGTACAAGGCTTACTGATTAAAACCGGGTTGACCACCAGTGATATTATCGCTGTGGGATGTCATGGACAAACCGTTTGGCATGAGCCGGATAGTCACACGCCTTTCACTATGCAACTTGGCGATAATAACCGTATTGCAGCTTTAACTGGGATGACTGTGGTTGGCGATTTTCGTCGGAGGGATATGGCATATGGCGGACAGGGAGCGCCATTAGTTCCGGCTTTTCACTTCGCCGTCTTAGGTCATCCGACAGAACGTAGGATAATTCTCAATATCGGCGGTATTGCCAATATAACGACGCTATTACCGGGATCGCCGGTCAAAGGGTATGACACAGGTCCGGGCAATATGCTGATGGATAGTTGGGTATGGCGCCATCAGAAAAAACCTTATGATAAAGATGCGCAATGGGCGCGGGAAGGTACGGTTAATAACCTGTTGCTTAGACAAATGCTTTCTGATCACTACTTTTCACGACCAGCTCCTAAAAGCACAGGTCGAGAATATTTCAATATGAGTTGGTTGGAGGCGCAATTAGCTAATTTTCCTGACATATCGCCAGTCGATGTCCAGGCAACACTGGCCGAGCTGACAGCTGTGTCTGTGTCACAGCAAATCATGTTGAGTGGTGGGTGTGAACGTCTGTTGGTTTGTGGCGGCGGCGCGCGTAACCCACAGATAATGAGTCGACTTTCCGCATTATTAGCGGGGACAGAAGTTTGCCCGACAGATAAATATGGCCTAAGTGGCGATGATATGGAAGCGCTGGCATTTGCCTGGTTAGCATTCCGTACTATGTCAGGTGCGCCAGGGAATTTACCCTCTGTTACCGGTGCGAGTACTGAAACTATTTTAGGCGCGATTTATCCTGTTATTAATCAATAACAATGATAAGCTGTCTGGTATTTAGTGAGTCATAAACAGAGCTACGTTAATGTCAGAACATAATGAATTTGATGTTGCAGAATTACGCCGTGAATATATTCGCGGTGGGTTAAGACGTAAAGATTTGACTAAAGAACCTATTGAACTTTTTGAGCGTTGGCTCAAGCAGGCATGTGAAGCTAAGTTGAGTGATCCAACTGCAATGTGTATAGCAACGGTTGATGAGAATGGTCAACCATATCAACGTATTGTGTTATTGAAGCATTTTGATACAAATAGCTTGGTTTTCTATACAAATTTAGGCAGCCGGAAAGCAAAACATTTGGCGCACAATAGCAAAATCAGCCTCCATTTCCCTTGGTATCCTCTGGAAAGGCAAGTCTCTTTTCTTGGTAAAGCGGAACGTCTTTCTCCTGTTGAAGTGGTGAAATATTTCCATAGTCGTCCCAGAGATAGTCAGATTGCCGCATGGGCGTCACAACAATCTTCTCGTATTTCCGCCCGCGGCGTTTTAGAAGGGAAATTCCTTGAACTAAAACAGAAATTCCTGAATGGTGAAGTGCCTTTACCTAGCTTTTGGGGAGGATTTAAAGTGACCTTTGATTCTGTTGAATTTTGGCAAGGCGGCGCAAACCGGCTCCATGATCGGTTTATTTATCAACGGCAAGGTGATGGCTGGCATATTGACAGGCTTGCGCCATAAATCGTGGATTATCATTTTTAATACTAGCACTTATAATATCGGCGTTTTATGCTATGCCGCACTCTTTTTAAGTAGCGATTTATACAACAGACAAAATACACAAATTGATGGAGTCATTAATGTCTAGCAATAACCTGATAAAACAACTGCAAGAGCGGGGCCTCATTGCCCAGGTGACGGATGAGAATGCGTTAGCGGAGAGACTGGCGCAGGGCCCTGTCTCCCTCTATTGTGGTTTCGATCCGACCGCTGACAGCTTGCATTTGGGGCATCTGGTTCCCTTGCTGTGTTTAAAACGATTCCAGCTAGCCGGGCATAAACCTGTGGCGTTAGTTGGTGGGGCTACGGGTTTGATTGGCGATCCAAGTTTCAAAGCCGCCGAACGTAAACTGAATACTGAAGATACCGTTAAAGAGTGGGTAGAAAAAATCCGTAGACAGGTTTCACCTTTCCTCGATTTTGATTGTGGCGAAAATAGCGCTAAAACAGCCAATAATTATGATTGGTTTGGCAACATGGATGTTCTGACTTTCCTGCGTGATATCGGTAAACATTTCTCAGTTAATCAAATGATTAATAAAGAGGCGGTTAAACAGCGTTTGAACCGTGATGATGTGGGAATCTCTTTCACTGAGTTTTCTTATAACCTACTGCAATCCTATGATTTTGCTCGCCTGAATGAAGTACATGGTGTTGAGTTACAGATTGGTGGTTCTGACCAGTGGGGGAATATTACTTCTGGTATTGATCTAACTCGTCGTATCAACCAGAAACAAGTATTTGGCATGACCGTTCCATTGATCACGAAATCTGATGGCACTAAGTTTGGCAAAACGGAAGGGGGCGCTGTTTGGTTGGAGCCGAAGAAAACCAGCCCGTATAAATTCTATCAATTCTGGATTAACACTGCGGATGCCGATGTCTATCGCTTCCTGAAATTCTTTACCTTTATGAATCTTGAAGATATTGATGCTTTGGAAGAAGAAGATAAAAATAGCGGCAAAGCTCCTCGTGCTCAGTATGTGTTGGCAGAACAAGTCACCGGTATGGTGCATGGTGAAGAAGGGTTGGCAGCCGCTAAACGGATTACAGAAAGTTTATTCTCCGGGGCTGTTGCTGATTTGACCGAAGCGGATTTTGCTCAATTGGCACAGGATGGTATGCCGGTAATTGAGTTGGAAAAAGGTGCAGATTTGCAACAAGCTTTGGTTAATGCTGGGTTAGTACCTTCTCGTGGTCAGGCGCGTACAATGATCAGTTCCAACGCTGTCGCAGTTAATGGTGAAAAACAATCTGAACCTGAATATCTGTTTACTGACAGTAACCGTTTGTTTGATCGTTACACTCTGCTGCGTCGTGGTAAAAAACACGATTGTTTGATCTGCTGGAAATAACTAATATTATATATACCCTATGTATTTCAAGATGCATCGCGACGGCAAGGGAGCGAATCCTCGGGAGCATAGATAACTATGTGACCGGGTGAGCGAGTGCAGCCAACAAAGAGGCAACTTGAAAGATGACGGGTATATGATGGGGCAACGATAATGTTGCCCTTTCTCTTACTATGACTTTAATCTTATAAACAAAAGCCAGAATAAAATATAGGTCGTCATTGTGAAAAATATTCTTTCAATTCAATCCCATGTTGTTTTTGGTCACGCTGGTAACAGCGCTGCGGAATTCCCTATGCGTCGGATGGGGGTAAACGTATGGCCGTTGAATACAGTACAGTTTTCAAATCACACCCAATATGCTCAATGGAAAGGGTGTATTATGCCAGCGAACCATCTTACAGAGATCGTTCAGGGCATAGAAGAAATCGAACAGCTCAAATCTTGTGATGCGGTACTGAGTGGATATATCGGTTCAGCAGAACAGGGGAGCCATATTATCGATATAGTGAAACGGGTAAAAGCGGTGAATCCTGATGCTTGGTATTTCTGCGATCCCGTTATGAGTCACCCAGAAAAAGGTTGTATTGTGGTGCCTGGGGTGGCCGAATTTTTATGTGAAGAAGCGCTCCCTGTCAGTGATATCATTGCGCCGAATTTGCTGGAGCTTGAAACACTCAGTATGCAGAAAGTGGCTAATGTAGAACAGGCCGTTGTGGCTGCTCGAACATTATGTGAGAAAGGGCCGGAGATTGTACTGGTTAAACACCTTAGTCGTGCTGGTTATCGGGCTGATCATTTTGAAATGCTATTAGTGACTAAAGAACATAGCTGGCATGTGAGTCGGCCTTTGGTGGATTTTGGCGAACGTCAGCCGGTTGGTGTTGGTGATTTAACTAGCGGCTTGTTATTAGTTAGCCTATTAAAAGGCGAGTCTTTACAGAATGCCCTTGAGCATGTCGCAGCTGCGGTTTATGAAGTGATGGTAACAACGAAAGATATGGGCGAATACGAACTACAAATTGTAGCTGCTCAGGACAGAATGGCGGCGCCTGGTCATAAATTCTGTGCGACACCATTGGATTAAGGCATTTAACCGTTCCACTGATATTGTGTGGAACGGTTTTTTATTTTTAAATTAATCCTTCGGCTTTCAATGCATCACGAACATGTGGACGTTCTGCAATTTTCTTTTGATAAGCTTTAAGATGAACCAGATTGGATAGATCCAATTGCACTAAAGGCGCCCAGTTACTGAGCGTGAATAAATAAGCGTCAGCAACAGTAAAATGCTCCCCGGCAATGTATGGCTGTTTTGCTAATACTTCATCTATATACTTGAATCTCTTAAGTAGATTATTAATAGCAACAGGGCGATAATTTTCTGGTGTCCCTGGCATGAACAGGGGTGAAAATCCTTTATGAATTTCGCTGGAAATATGGCTAAGCCATTCAAGTTGATGATATCGCTCCATAGTTCCGGCTGGCGCAATTAATTTTTTGTCCGGTTTCTGGTCGGCAATATATTGAACAATAACAGCTCCTTCGGTGAGGATTTCATTGTTATCTAACAGAAGAGTGGGTATTTGGCCTTTTGGGTTGACTGCGAAAAAATCGTCGCCATCCTCTGTTTTTTTAGTTTTCAGATCAACTTTAATCACGCTGAAATCAAGCCCTGCTTCACGAAGTATGATATGGGGTGATAGGGAACAAGCTCCAGGTTGGTAATAAAGTTTCATGTATCGCTCCTTAAAAATTTCCGGTAATAGATATATAGGACAAAGGAACTCAGTAAGGCATTTTTCATAGCCTTGGCATATACTACCACGACATATGGAAATATGTTATAGCAAATTAATGATTGAATAGATATCAGGTGGTATGAGCATATCTTGATTAATGCTTTCTTATACCCTTGATTATATGAGCGGTTATCTGGCTTTTTCATTATTATTTTGGGGTAAATTGGGTGCATTAATATAGAAATTTAGGGGGAAGTTATGGATGAAGTGACTTATCCATAACTTCCCCGTATTTTGTGTTATATAGCATATTTCACAACTGGTTATATTATACGGAATAAATAATAGAGATTATTGATAGTTGCAAAAAATTATCTTATAGTGGTTATAAGATAATTAATTTATTATTCTTGTTAAATGATTTGTAATCATAGGAAAATAAATTGAATTTATTTGTGAAGGCACTAAAATAGACCAGGCAGTGCCTATATTTTCTTGTGAATATATGTTTTTTAGTCTCTTCATTAAAGTTTTCGACTAAGTCATTATAAAGATTATTAATTGTTTTGATT
>NZ_JAZGJN010000244.1:0-33636 GCF_038085095.1 Photorhabdus sp. P32
GTTAATCTGGAAGTAAACATGTTCGTATACCTTGATATCAATTCTCCCAATTATAATCTTATTTTAGGCTATTGTTTTGGTTGCAATGATCAAGCTTTACGTTTTTTTACAGGTGCGGGTTCTGTAACAAGTTACACTTATATCTAATGCAAGAAAAAATGCAGGATTAGGAGGAAAGGAATGACTTAATAATCCTGCATCACGAAAAATGCTTTTTTGCAGAGATAATAAAGTTTGTGAAAATGTATAAAAATGACAATGACTGTATTTGACATCATTTTAACCTGTATCTAATGGAATAATACAAATAAACTCACATTAGTCTTATGTAATAAAAGATCATTACATTATTATCGTGCGCAATATCACGAAAAAGTATCTCCTCCTAACTCCTCCTCCCTCTTAGTATCAAAACTAGGAGGATGCTGACTCATCTGAGACATTATTTAATATTTCATTCCTATTTTATTAACAATAATATCGGCGGCGATTTATTTCTATTAAAAAGGTCTGATTATGGTAGCTCCCTTCTGGAAAAGGGCTTACCTGGCCCTATTAAGCAGTACATTCGTTTTACTACTGGCAAGCTGTGATAACAATAGTTCTTTACCCGAACCCCCGGAGGAACCGATGGCGCATATCCCTAATAAAGTACCCAGTGAAGCTGCTGTTGCCGGCAATTTTCAGGCAGTGATCCACTTGGTGGACATTGCTAAGTTAAGTCAAAACCCAACCACAAACCGTGACTACAGTACCAACACCCTCTACTTATGGAACGATAAAAATTGTGATGCCTTGGCTTCCCCTTCATTGAGCTGGAACGACACCAGCGCTGTTCCCACTGGCAGTGATAGTTATGGCCCTTACTGGATCGTGCCATTAAACAAGAACGAGGGCTGTATCAATTTTATCGTGCGTGATGGTAACAACAATAAATTGATCGACAGTGACCTGAAAATTTCCTTCTCCGATTTCAGTAACCGTACCATCTCTGTGATACCCGGCAATCCTCAAATTTACGGCAGTCGTGCGGAAGCCTTTAATTCCGTATTTGGTGTTTCTCAGGCTTCGGCACATTGGGTCGATAACCAGACTTTGTTGTGGTCGGGTGGAGCGGATAAGCCCCATGTCCGCTTATATTACAACCGGAATGGCAAGGTGGAAGCTAATGATGAAGGAAACTTCATTGATAGCTATCTGGCGTTAATACCGACCACTCTAAGCCAGAAGACGGCTGAGCGATTCCCGCACTTGGAGAAATTAACAGCGTTTCGCCTACCAGAGGACACGGATGTTGATACACTGCTTACCAGTGATCTGGTGGCATTGGCGACCAATGAAGCGGGCTTGCTATTATCGGCGACTCAAGTACAAACGGCGGGTGTGTTGGATGACCGCTTCGCTAACGTTGCTGAGACATTGGAATATGGTGCGCTGGTTAGCGATACTGGTGTTACCTTCCGCTTGTGGGCGCCTACTGCTCAGCATGTTGGCTTGGTTATCTATGATGAAAATAAGCAGGTCATCGCCAATCATGCAATGAATCGTGATCCTGCTAGTGGCTCCTGGTCATGGCAAGGTGATAAAGAACGGGTTGGTGCTTACTACCGCTATGCTTTAACGGTGTATCATCCATTTTCCCGTAATGTGGAGCACTACGAGGTTACTGATCCCTATTCCCACAGTTTGTCCACCAATTCGGAGTACAGTCAGGTCATCAATTTGGATGATGAGGCGCTAAAACCACAAAATTGGGATAGCCTGATCATGCCGCGTTTGCAAAATACACCGGCGGACATTGCGCGTATGACCATATATGAAGCTCATGTTCGCGATCTCTCCGTTGCAGATGGCACGGTACCAGAAACCTGGCGTGGTAAGTATCTCGCTCTCACCGCTGACAACAGCGATATGTTCAAACACCTTAAGGCATTGAGTCAGGCAGGGGTTACTCATATGGAGCTGTTGCCGGTATTCGATATCGCTTCTATTAATGAATTCAGCAATGAAGTGGCTGATCTAAATCACCCGTTTAGTCGTTTGTGCCAAGTCAACCCAAAGGTGAGAAATAGCCGTTTCGCTAATTATTGCAGTGGTTCACAGACTGTGGGAGAAGTGTTGCAGGAGCTAAAGAGCGGTGACAGCGCTAATAACCCGCAGGTACAAGAGCTGAATGCAATGGTTGCAGAAACTGACTCCTACAACTGGGGCTATGATCCGTTTCATTATTCGGTGCCGGAAGGTTCTTATGCCACAGATGCGGAAGGTTCGGTACGTATAAAAGAGTTTCGCGCCATGATTCAGGCCATCAAGCAACAATTGGGAATGAATGTGATCATGGACGTGGCGTATAACCATACCAACGCAGCCGGGCCGACGCACCGATCCTCGGTATTGGATAAGGTTGTGCCTTGGTACTATCATCGTTTGGATGAGATCACGGGCAATGTTGAGTCTAACACTTGTTGTCACGATACGGCGCCAGAGCACCGCATGTTCGCTAAACTCATTGAAGACTCGTTGGTGACTTGGGTTAAGGACTATAAGATCGACGCGTTTCGATTTGACTTAATGGGCTACCATCCCAAGGCCCAGATTTTATCGGCGCTGGCAAAAGTACGTAGGATTAATCCATCGGTCTACTTCCTCGGTGAAGGTTGGAATTCCGGGCAGGGTGACCGTTTCGAGATTGCTTCACAGATTAATCTTAAAGGCACGGGGATTGGTACTTTCTCTGATCGGCTGCGCGACGCGGTACAAGGTGGTGGGCCGTTTGATTCCGCTGACGTTATTCGTATTAACCAAGGGGTAGGCAACGGCGCTGGAACGTTACCGAACGAAATGGCTTGGTCAGATGCTAATGAGGCGCGTCATCTGGCGGATCTGGTACGTCTTGGCATGGCGGGCAATTTGGCTGATTTTGTGATGATCAATAAAGATGGGGCGGTAAAGACAGGTAGAGAAATTAATTACAAAGGCGCTATAGCCGGTTATGCCGCTGATCCAATTGAAGTGATCAATTATGTTTCTAAGCACGATAACCAAACATTGTGGGACATAATCAGCTACAAAGCTGCACGTAATGCGAATCTGGCAACACGAGTTCGTATGCAGGCGATATCCCTCGCCACGACATTCCTTGGACAAGGATTGGCCTTTGCTCAACATGGATCGGAGCTACTACGTTCAAAATCTTTTACTCGCGATTCTTATAATTCCGGCGATTGGTTTAACCGTGTTAGCTACACCTATCAGGATAACAACTATGATGTTGGTATGCCGGATCAGCGGGTTGATGGTGAAAATTATGCATTGATTGAAAAAGTGAAAAATATGGTAGATAAGCCGGGCCGGAATGAATTATTACAGATGACCGCTTTTTATCAGGAATTGTTGCGCTTGCGTCAATTTTCACCCCTAATGACTCTTGGTGATGGTATATCGGTTAAACAACGTGTTGATTTTCTTAACGTTGGGCCGCATCAGCAACTTGGATTGTTGGTGATGACCATAGATGACGGTAATACTACGGGTGATGACCGTGATTCGCGATTTGACGGACTGGTGGTGGTGATTAATGCGGCTCCATATCCTGCTACAGTAATAGATCTTAACGTCGGAGGGTTGAAGTTGAATGAAATTCAGAGAGAGCTAGGTAGCGCTTCTTTGGCTGCGGGTACCAGTATCGCGAAAGATGGCACGGTCACGTTGCCGGCTTGGTCAGTAGCGGTGCTGGTTCTACCGCAAGATGGGAAGCGCGGTACTGGTTTGCCTGTCCGTAGAAAGTAACGCGTAGGAATTTTCCATTGTTTGCATCGGGGCGGTTTGTCCAGACCGCCTATTTTTACCTTGAAAGGGTACTCCTCCCGCTTTTATTGTTGGTGATCATTGAGACATTGTTTTTCATCATCATGTTGCTGCTTGCTTCACAAAATAGGTGGCTTTATAAGCTTAATACTCCCATTGGTCACGGAGCTTAATAGTTTAAAGGTCAGTAATTTGTGTTGACATAATAAAAAAATATGATGATATGGTCTTATTCGATTGTAAATTATACAAAATTCTTGATGGTGGCTTTTTGGAAAGGATGGCAGTAGGTCAATGCTCATCTAATCGCTTTTTATTCATCACCACACAGAGGGAGACAAGTTGAATTTCCAAGGATTACAGGCAAAGTATCGCCGTCTATTTCAGGAAAGTGCTGCCTGGAAACTGTTGAGAGCGGATAATGCGCCTTTAATTTTGGCATTTTTGGGGGAATTGTTTTCCGAGGATAGTGAAGTCCCTTTTAGTCGTGCTCGCGTGTCACTTGATGCAGAGTTGGTACGCTGTCGCGAACTTGGTCTTTGGGAAACTGAAACGGGAGCGGGCACTTATCTCAATAAATGGATTCGGGAAGGCTGGTTGCGTGAGATGGATGACACATTAACTAAAACGGATGCCAGTGAAATTGCACTCCGTTTTAGCCAGGGGCTTGATGAACGCAATTCAGGAACCACTGCGTCTCATCTTCGAATTGTGCAGGAGGCGGTCAGGGACTTTGCAGTAGCGATTAGCCCAAATGCCGATGAGCGTGTCGCACTTTTGGAAGATAGAAAATCTGAGATCCAGAGAGAGATTGATGCTCTGAGAGCTGGTGTTGTGACCGAATTAACCGAGGCTGAGCAGCGGGAAAGAATTCGTGAGATTTACCAACTGGCTTCTGTTTTAACGGGTGATTTTCGCCGTGTTGAAGATGAAATTCGTCGATTGGATCAGGAAATTCGTATTCAAATTATTGAGGGGGACTCCACCAGAGGAGATATCCTTCTTGCTGTTTTAGAAAAAGAAGCATTACTGGCTAAAACGGATGCCGGTAGTGCGTTTGAAAGCTTTTTTGATTTGCTATGTGATCAAAATAGAACTATGGAGCTACGAGATCAGCTTCGAAGTATTTTAAGTCGTCCGGTCGCAGAACACTTAAATACCCAACAGCGGCAATTCTTAAGTCAGCTTATGAGAGAACTGAGCCGCGAGAGTGACAGAGTTTTTCAAATCAGGCGAAGAACGGAAGAGAGTTTGCGTGCTTACATAGAGAGTGGCACGGCTCAAGAAAATCGTGCGGTTGATAGATTGCTTGGTCAATTGGAACGACTCGCTATTGAATTGAAAAATTCAGATTATGACTTGCAAACGGCAACAACTCTGTCATTGCCTGTTGGTGCGGCAAGTATTAGCTCTCCTGAAAGCATGCTCCTTAAATCACCTGATGAAAAGCTGGATACTTCAGGTGCGGAAGAACAGATTAACTCTCGAGAACCGAGTATACAGATGCTGGATTGCCTCGATGTTGTTCAGATTCGATTAATTGCAGAGAGGACGTTAGAGACGTTAAGAGAGTTTGGTCCAATGACGATTGCGTCTATTACAAATTATCACCCGATTAATTCGGGGTTGGAGGAGTTAGTTGCCTATTTGCGGGTGGCCAAATCTGTCGGGGCTGCGTTATTGGAAGAAAAGGAATCAATTGAAATCAGTGACAAACGGGGAGTTCGCTTACGGGCGTCTATACCTACTTTCTTGCTGAGTGCCGACCTGTTTCCAGACAGTTTGGATGAATTGGTTCTTTAGATGGTGAATAGAAAATGGTTGTAGATATACATAGTGAGGGCTGCAATGCATGTAGGTAAAAAGTTGAAGAAAGATAATGGCGCCCTCACTGCCCTTGGGAAGTCTGATGCCGATTCTCAGGAAGAACAGAAAACAGGGTTCTTCGATCAGTTAATAAAACATCATACTCAATCAGAGTATAACCCGCTTACAGATACAGCCGACGTTGAATCTGATGTTGCTTTTTCGGTTGTTAATCAAAGTTCATCCGGTGAAGTTGATGATGAATCAATCAGTAAGCACGCTGAAAACTCAAACAGTGATATGCCATCTGATGCGCGCCGGGTGTTGGTTAGCTTGCTGCGTCAGGGTGTTATTTTGTCTTCGCAGAAAGCCAAATTGTTTGAATTACTTTGTCGATACCAATGTGCTGTACGCAAACATCTGTCAGAAGTCTATTTGAAGTTAGTCTTAGATGAAAAAGCCGGTGTCGCCTTTATAGCTGGCTTTCAGAATGAGGAAGATACTGAATCCTTGGGTATAGATGATGAAGAGGTTGTCTCTCTGATTAGCCGAAGGACGCTCTCTTTATACGATACATTGTTGCTGTTAGTGCTGCGTAAACACTACCAGGATCGGGAAACATCGGGAGAGCAAAGGATTATCATTGATATAGAACGTATAGAATCCCATCTGACACCGTTTTTACCGCTGACAAACAGTACTAAATCTGACCGGAGAAAACTCAAAGGCGCTCTTGATAAAATGGTGACGAAAAAAATATTGAGTTCAGTCCGGGGAAGCGAGGATCGCTTCGAGATTACACCGGTGATCCGCTATGTAGTCAGCGCTGAGTTTCTCGAAAGTATGCTTAATGAATACCTGAAAATGGCGGGAGAGAAGGGTATTGAGCTAAATAAAAATGGCAGTGACGCTGTTGATTATCAAGATGAAAGGGAATAGACAGGAGATGAAAATGACTGATCAAACTCTTTCGGCTAATTCATTATTTCATGTTGGTCAAATCAAATTAGCTGAACTTTCAGTTTATAACTGGGGGTCATTTAATGGCTTGCATACCGCGTTGATAGATCCTATGGGAACGTTGGTTACTGGAGATAATGGCGCCGGAAAATCGACGTTTATTGATGGCCTTATGGCTTTGCTGCTTCCTGCCGGAAAGGCAACTTTTAATGTGGCTGCGGCGCAGGGTGATCGTTCTGACCGAACTTTACTTTCCTATATGCGGGGAAGTTTTGGATCTGCCCATGACGGAGCGGGTACGAGAGTCAGAAGTAAGCGTGAGTCTGGCGTGGTGACTGGGCTTAGGGCTTTGTATCAAGGTGATGATGGGTCAAAAATCACGCTTGCGGCGCTTTTCTGGATTACTAAATCGACGAATGTGCTGGCGGATGTGACACGCGTTTATGTTGTCGCCAAAAGAGACCTGACTCTTAAGGAAATGCTTAATGCTTTTGGGAACGGTAATGCCCGGGCATTCAAGCAATGGCTTCGTGATGATCCGACGATTACGTGCTGTGATGATAATTTTTCTGATTATCAGGAGTTGTACCGAAAGCTCCTGTATATGGACAATAAGAATGCGCCTGCCCTGTTGTCGCGGGCGTTAGGTCTAAAAAAAATTGATGATTTAACCGGGTTGATTCGTGAGTTGGTACTGGAACCGAGCACAGTTAAAGATGATGCTAAAAAGGTAGTGGAAGAGTTTGCTGATCTGGTGGCGATTCATAATCAATTAGTGGATGCAAGAGCACAAAAAATGCACTTGTCTAGGTTACCTGAACTCAGCTCAATTATTGAAAAAACGACGAGAGAATTTGAAGAATTAACGGCGGAAAAAAATAGTCTTCCGGCTTACTTTGGGGAGATTTTCGCACAATTGTGGAGTGAAAAAATTACTGATATTGAGGTTGAGCTGGAAACGCTACTCCTCAAAATTAGCCAAGCTGAAGAGCAGAAAGCGGATGCGAATAAGTTGGTTGAGCGAAGGCACGAGGAATACCTTCAATTTGGTGGGGATAAAATAGAGTCGCTGAGAAAGGAAGTTGCTCATACTCAAACTCAGTTGAATCGGGTGGTTAGAAATTCATCGCAATATCAGACTCATGCCAACGAGCTGGCTCTCCCTTCTGTATTAGAAGAGGCTGTATTTCTTAAAAATCAATCCGCGGCATCAGCCAGGCTTGCCAGTATTCAGCAAGAAGAAGGAGAGTATCAGGACAGGTTTGCCACCATCAGCGCTAAATTTAGTGAGCTACAAGCAAATATTCATGATATCTCTCAGGAAATCCGGGAAATCGAGGCAAGGCCGGATTCCAATATTGATGTGAAATATCAGCAACTGCGAGATGAACTGGTCAATTCCTTAGAATTAAGTAAAAACCAATGTGTATTTATTGGTGAGCTTATCGATGTCGAAGATCATGAAAAGAGTTGGCAGGGTGCGATAGAGAGGGCGTTAGGCGGGTTACGAACAACACTTGCTGTGCCGCATCATTGTTATTCGATGGTCACTCGCTGGTTGAACGCCCGGCATACGGGTTTACATGTACGTGTTCAAGTTGTGAATGACTCTACGACTCAAGGCCAATCGGCGGAGTTTAAGCCTGATGGTTACCTAAGGAAACTGGTATGGCGCACTCACCCTTATCGAGAGTGGCTCAAGCGCCATTTGCAGCGATTTGACCTGCAATGTGTTTCAAGCACGGAAGAATTGGATCAAACCCCGTTTTCGATGACACAGCAGGGGCTAATGCACATGGATAAGGGGCGTTTTGAGAAAAAAGATCAGCACCGGATAGATGACAGAAGGCGCTGGTGTCTGGGTTTTTCAAATAAATCACGTTTAGCCATTCTTAATAACGATAAAAAAGAGCTAAGTCTGCAACTGGCGGAAACCGAGAAAAAGGTGAGCCAAGCCCGTCAAGATTTGAATTCTGTTTCTGATCGTAAAATTCTTTGGGAGAAGATCCAAGGTTACCGCTGGGATGATATTAATGCTCCTTACTGGCACGAAAAGCTTTCTGATTTGCAGGCTGACCTTAAGGTGTTGGAACAATCAGGTGGTGATCTTGAGAAGGCCAGAGAGCGTTGGGAATCTGCTAAAGAGCAGCTAGTTCAAATTCAATCGGTATTAAATCAGCTCAACTCTGATTCTGGCGGCGTTAAAAATACGCTGAAAAATGCAAAAGAAGAATGGAGTAAAGCGCAGGCAAAAGCGTCGAAAGGATTACCTGATTCAGCCAGGCAATTACTTGAGATTCGGGTTGGCGTGCTTAATATAAACGATTTAGGCCGGATGTCTGAATTGGTGTTGAAAGTTGAAGAAGATTTGGAACGTCTGTTAGATATTAGCCGAAGCAGTAAAGACAAAGCGGAAAGATTAGCCATTAACATTATGGTCTCATTCAGGTCTAACGATAAATGGCAAGTCTTCACGGTTGACTGGCAAAGTAATATTGATGGCTTACCGGATTACCTTAATCATTTGCGACAACTGGAAGAGGAAGGGCTTCCCAACCTTGTGGAGCAGTTTATTGAACGTTTGAATAAGCATGCAACGCAATCACTGGCGCGGATTAAAACTAAGCTTGAATCTGAACGGGAAGATATCCTTGAACGGATTGATATCATTAACCGAGTCCTCAAGCGTACAGAGTTTCGAGTGGGGACACATTTAAAGCTAGGTTCAAAGAGAGAGAAATTCCCACATGTTAATGAGTTTGAACAGCATTTGCGTAAGGTGCTTAGTCAGGTAACCAGTGATGACCATGAAGCACGGTTTCGTCAATTGGCTCAGGTAGTTGAAATACTTGGGAAAGCAAGTGCTCCGGGCTCCTCAAATACATTGGAAAGTTTAAGGCTGCTTGATCCTCGTTATCAGATGTCATTTTATGCTGAAGAGTTGGATAGTAATACCGGTGAGATTCGTGATGTATTGGAGTCATCCAGTGGAAAGTCAGGTGGGGAGAAAGAGTCATTTGCGGCGACGATTGTAGCGGCAAGTCTGGCCTATGTTTTGACGCCAGATGGCTATGATCGACCGGTTTACTGTACTGTTTTCTTGGATGAGGCATTCTCAAATACGGCTGAAACGGTAAGTCGGCGTGTGCTCCGAGTATTTAGAGAGCTCCATATTCACGTTAATTTGATTACGCCTTATAAAAACTTGAATCTAGCAAGAGAATCTGCTCGTTCCCTGCTCATTGCGGAAAGAGATCAAGAGAACCATGACAGTCATTTATGTGAAGTGACTTGGGAAGAGATTGACCGGAGAATGGGCGAAGAGAAGGAGAAAAAGTTGTCTGATGAGGCTGCTGATCTCGGTATTGAGTTTGAGAAACTGACATGAAAAGAGGGCAGTATGAGGTGCGTTGGGGGTTATTGCCAGCGCAAGTTAAGAGTATCATTAGGCAGCGTGAGTGGGATAACCTTTCCTCACTAAAAGCCCGGTTACTGGGCATCAAGGCGTTCCCTATTTGCGTTGGCTTGAAACCACCCAAAGGGAATTCTGCCATACTGGATATAGTTCATTTTCAACGGTTTATTGAACAGTGGAAATCATTTCCCCATCAAGATCTTGTCGAGTGGTCTTGCAAAAATTTCAGGGAGTTATCTGAGCAACGCATTCCAACTTTTGTTGTCATTGAATCAATGCAATGTTTGATTCAATTTTTAGGAAATGATGCTCTTTCCCGAAGTAAGCTATGGGAAAGAAATATGAAGCCATTTTTGCAGGTTGATAGAGATCTCTATCCTGCATTGGTTAAGCGTATAGATATTGTGGAAAAACTTTCGTTGAGAGATGCGGAATTATTAGCAAAGCTGCTGCCACAATTAAAGCAAGGCTTAGGGGAAGGGCAATATCTAAGAGCGCTGCCACTCATTGGTATTGATACTAAGTTTCTTGAGAACCACCAAATCCTGATCGAAGAGCTGGCCGATATTATTCACAATGGGGCTGTTTCGGCATCAGGAGGTCTTATCGCTTGGTTGGGGTGTTCAATAAATCCCAAAGGTTGGTTAACTATCAGGCCGCTTTGCCATGCTGCGATGGCTGCGCTTGGGGGAATGCCGATATTACAAATACCTGGCGAATTACTTAGAAAGCACGAGCTTCCGGCTTCGAATATATTGGTAGTTGAAAACTTACAGTCTGGTTTAGCATTACCCGAAATGCCTGACACGATAGCGGTAATAGGAGGAGGGAAAAACATTGCCTGGATGGATGCAGTATGGCTGAAAGGTAAGCGTGTAGGGTATTGGGGAGATATTGATACTTGGGGTTTGGCTATTCTCAGTGACGCCAGAGACAAGTTTGTGGATATTGAACCTCTGATGATGGATATTGAAACCGTTAAAGCTCATGAAGAGAGAATGGTTCCTGAATCCAATCCAGTTGAATCCAAACCTTCATCGCTAAATAAGGATGAAGCAAAGCTGTTTAATGATCTCATTTCTGGCCGGTTTCAATCTTCACGTTTAGAGCAGGAGCGCCTTTCATCTGATTACATTAGAAACAAGCTTATGAATTGGCTGTCCTAACACCGAAGAGAAGCCGCCAGACGCGATGTGTTTTCTATTTATCATTATCAGAAATCGTCACTTTCTTGGTATACATCGAAACGGTGTGTGATCAGATTGGCAAACGCTTGGCTCGCGGCGCTTCGATATGCCCCACGGCGCCGCAACAGTACCGCATTGCGTTGCGGTAACGTAGGTTGAATGGCAATGGAATAGAGCCCGGTCTGTTCGTGGGCTATGACATCAGGCAACAAAGTTGCGAGTCGTCCCCGACGGATAATTTCTACGATTGCACTGACGGAGTTGGCCTCAATTGCGATGTGTGGTGTGATCCCCTGTTTCTGGAAGTACAAATCAATATGGCTCCGCGTTGCAAAGTCTTTACTGAGTAGTGCTAGCCCTTCATGTTCCAACATTTTCGCCGTCAATGATGTTTGTTGACCAATAAGTCGATGCGATTGACCAACGATTAGGCTGAGTGTTTCGATGAACAATGGTTCGCTATCAATGTCGGGAGAGCGTACTTCTGAAAACGCGATGCCGAGATCGAGCTGGTTCTCTGTTAAAGAGACTTCTATCTGATCTTGTGTCATTTCCTTGATATTCAACGTAATTCCTGGATAAAGCGCGTTGAAACGTTCTACCCAATGGCCGATGAAGTAAGTGGTGAAGGTTGGGGTCATTGCTAGCCTGAGCGATCCGCGGCTTAAATCCTGCACATCATGAATCGCACGCTGCCCAGCATCCAGATCTTGCAATGCACGACGGGCGTAATTTGTGTATACCTCGCCAGCGTCAGTCAGTCGTACAGTCCTTCCAGAGCGATCGAACAGTTGCACGCGCAGTGACTCTTCAAGTTGCCTGATTTGTTGCGATAAGGTTGGTTGCGAGATATGAAGTTCTTCTGCTGCGCGAGTGAAGTTCTGATGTTCGGCAACTGCCAGCAGATAACGAATGTGTCGTAGCAGCATATCAATTAACTATTTGAAAATAATATGGAAATAATGACGTCCTGATCTTTGAGACTATAGAAAAATTCGCTCATTCTTCACCTGTTAGCTGTCTTATCGGCCACGATGGAGTGAAGACTATAAGCGCTTCCTGAACATGTCAACGCCGGTTTGTTGTTCTGTACGCCAGTGCCTGAAATAACCAGTGCTTGAAATAAAGCGTGTGACTACGGGTTTATTAACAAAGGTGTCGTTGTAGAACGACAATGAACTATTGGAAAATACTATAGCGATGATAGTAATCCGATCTTTGACGCTATAGATAAACTCGTTCATTCTTTATCCATCCGCTTTCTTATCGATCACGATGGAGTGAAGACATGCAGGATATTATTGAAGGCTTTTTACAATTCCAGCACGAGGTATTTCCAAAGCGTTGCGAGCTTTTCAAGCGGCTTGCCGCCAGCCAAAATCCTCGTACTTTGTTTATTGCGTGCTCTGACAGCCGTGTGGTTCCAGAGCTTCTGACGCAGAGTGAACCAGGTGATCTGTTCGTGATACGCAATGCTGGTAACATCGTTCCGTCGTATGGTGCGGAATCTGGCGGTGTTTCCGCTACCGTTGAGTATGCGGTCGCTGTGCTTGGGGTCACCGACATTGTGATCTGCGGACATTCAGATTGTGGCGCCATGACCACAATTGCAACCTGTAAATGTATGGATCACCTCCCCGCGATTACCCGCTGGTTACGCTATGCGGATTCTGCGAAAGCCATTAATCAGGCACGTGCGCATGTTAGTGAAATTGCTCGACTTGATTCGATGGTGCGTGAAAACGTAATCGCTCAAATTGCTAATATCAAAACCCACCCGTCCGTGGCGCTTGGGCTGGAACAGGGACACTTGAATCTACACGGCTGGATTTACGACATAGAGGCTGGTTCGATCGATGCTCTAGATGGCTTGGTCGGCCAATTTGTTTCGCTTGCGGACTATCCGCATGTTTCTGCAACGCAATCCGTGTTTCACCACGGCATTTAAATAGCTTTATTAATCCAAAGGAATCATTATGACACAATCTCAATACTCTCAAACTCCTCGGCTGGCCCTTACTGATGCTATCATCGACGCCAAAACACGTAAAAATTTGACGTTTGAAGATATCGCACAAGGCACTGGTTTGAGTCTCGCATTCGTCACCGCAGCACTGCTCGGCCAACATCCTCTGCCTGCCGATGCTGCGAGGATTGTGGTTGACCGGCTTGAACTTGGAGAAGATGCTTTCCTTCTGCTGCAAACCATCCCTGTGCGTGGCAGTATTCCCGATGGTATACCGACTGATCCGACTATTTACCGATTCTATGAAATGGTGCAGGTTTACGGCTCAACGCTTAAGGCGCTTGTTCACGAGAAGTTTGGCGATGGCATTATCAGTGCGATTGACTTTAAACTTGATATCAAAAAGGTCGATGATCCTAATGGCGGTTCACGAGCTGTAATTACGCTAGATGGGAAATATTTGCCGACTAAACCGTTCTAAAACAACTGCAATTGTTGGCATCGGCAAGAGGTTTGAATTTGAGAGATAAACCCCTTGCCGTTTCAAATTAAAGTTTATTAACTAGCCACTTCGGTTTTTGTATAAAATGTATAGGGAGTCGGATCAAAATTGCCGTTTCGCTCCCTGAATGAATGAGCAAAATCAGGCCATACCAGTGTTAGGCGCTTATTACGGGAATCGCGGTACCAACTTGTACAATTATCTCCAACCCATACCGTACCATTAATCTGCTTTTGTAATTCAGCGATATAACGATCTTGAGCTTCGGGAGAAACCTCAAGTATGTAGTTGTTATTTTTCCTGCTGTATTCAATAGCGCCGAGAATATACTCTATTTGAGATTCAATCATGTAAATAATTGAGTTATGAGTAAGCGTCGCATTTGGTCCGTTGATAATAAACAGGTTTGGAAAGCCTGTTACTGTGGTTGATGCAAAAGCTTCCATGCCTTGAGCCCAGTGATCTGAAAGACTAAGACCATCGCGGCCGTGAACCAGACGGGCATAAGGTGGTTGGGTGGTTTGAAAGCCTGTACAAAAGATAAGTACATCAAGCGGATAACTGTTGCCGGCTACCGAGATGGCATTTTGTCCGTCAACTCGTTTTAAGGCTGATGTTTCGAGTTTAACGTTATCCCGAAGAAGAGCGGGATAATAACTGTTTGCAATCAAAATCCTTTTACAACCAGGTTCATAACTCGGAGTAAGTTTTGCGCGTAACTCTGGATCGGGGACTTGCTGTTTAAGGTGCTCTGAGGCTATACGTTTTAATTCTGCAACATATTGCGGGATAGAACGGCGAGCTGGATACAGGTCTTCAAAATGCCAGAATATATTTGAACGAACTGCGCGAACAGACTCTGGATCGCGTCGGAAAGTCTGTTTTTCAATATCAGAATAACTTCGGTCAGGGCGTGGAATAATATAGGATGCATTTCGCTGGAAAATAACGAGTTCAGAGACACTTTTCGCCACTTCAGGAACTAACTGAGTTGCTGAAGCGCCCGATCCGATGATGCCTACTCGCTTGCCTTGCAGAGATATGTGGTGTTTCCAGCGGGCTGAATGAAAAATTTCACCGGTAAAGCTGCTCAGACCTTCGATTTGTGGCAGATTTTCATCTGTTAAATGCCCAGTGCCTGTTATCAAGAATCGCCCACTGAAAACCCCCTTAGCGGTGATAACTATCCAGCGCTCTTTTGGGTTATCCCAATAGGCTTTTTCAACGTTAGCCCCAAAACGAATATGAGGCAATAATCCTTCATCCCTGGCGGTAGCTTGAAGATAGGCATATATCTCATGACCGGGTGAAAAAACATGAGACCAGTCAGGATTAGGGCGAAATGAGTAAGAGTAAAGATGTGAGGGTATGTCACAGGCTACACCGGGATAAGTGTTATCTCGCCAGGTGCCTCCTACATCATCTGCACGTTCGAGAATGAGAAAATTTTGCTGAGATCGCCGCTTAAGCTGAGCTCCCATACCAAGGCCGGCAAAGCCGGCGCCGATAATAATAATCTCTACATCTGTGACCTGTGATATATCTGTATCTGGTGTACTTCTATTCATCATAGTTCTCCAGAGGAACAAAGGGATTATGGCAGGTCGGAAGGGATTATGGTTCCAGCTGGATAAAACGAAGGGTGTGAGCAGAATTGATCAATAACCTGCATCAACTGTGAAGGACGCTCATAAACGACCGCATGTCCACATTCTATCTCGATAAAGCGTGCATCCTGAATTGCGCCAAACAGAGCTTTGCTGTGGCGGATAGGCGTTATGTGATCATGTGTACAGCCAATAATTAGTGTTGTGGCTTTTATCGTAGGAACAATTTGAGTGATATTAACCCGGCCATTAAGGTCCATTTGTAACGCTTCAAATTCCCCTGGCATGACATTGTCGAAGAACTGATCTGGAAGCATATTTACATGATTGGGAGAACTGAAAGCGCAAAACATCACAAAGTCTGCGATAGCAGGTGATTGGATTTCATATAATTGACGCCAGACAGATAAAAATCGTTCTAACTGTAAATCTGTTTCCACCCATCCTGCGATCAGAACCAAATTACGAACCAGATCCGGACGCTTAGCGGCAATAGAAGCAGTAACGACAGCTCCCAACGAGTAACCTATCAGTGTGACAGTCTCTCCCAACGCTGCTGCTTCAATAACGGCTTCGACCTGCTTTTCAAGATGCTCAAGGGTAAGTGTTTCGTTTGCTTTTACTGGTTGAGAAAAATCCAGGGATATAATTCGATTTTCTGAGGCAAGTAGTTGAAAGAGATAACCGAAATGTATCTCTGTGCTGCCGCCAGTGCCATGTACCAAGACGATAGGATTTCTCTTAGCGTTATTCTTAATTGGATCGAGAGGTTGAGATGTGAAAAACTTTACATCTTTTCCATCTACGTTGATGACATTTTCGTTGATATGAAATTTTTGCTCGGACTTATTCATGGTAATTAAATATCTCTTGATATATATGGGTTATATAGAAGCCAAATGTAGATAATTAAACAATTATCTTGTTAGTTTCTTAATTAAATTAATAACTAAGTATAGAGTTATTGTCAAATTATAAAATTAAAATAATATCGTGCTTGAATATTTATATTATTGTAAATCTCAATGTTGGGACTTGTTTATTGTATTTTGGTGATATTTCAGGCAGAAAAAATAAGTTTCAACCTATTAATTAATATGTAAATTTATTGTTAGGATGAATGAGGGGAACATAAAAATATTAAAAAGCCAATATGTTGGGTTGTTTTATTAATTTCTTATTTCACATTGACAGATTTTCATCCTCATACCATAGTGATTACATCACCTTTATTTTATGTGATTATATTATTAAATAATTTTCTTTATCTATTATTTAGGTGTTATTGATTAAGAGTTTATATATAACGCTAGACTCGGTTTATACAATTCAGCATATGTAGTCTGTTTCAGATAGATAAAATTGAATAATGTCATCAGATATTTAACACATCTGTTCAGGAGATGAAAAATGTCTACTCAAATCGTGAATGAACAAGATCAGCAATATGCAGTGGCAGAAGGTGAGAAACGTGCTATACGCACGATTAAGCTATTTATTTCTCTGGGATTTATCGCCGAGGCTGGATTTCTGTTAATGAGTTTTATTTTATTTCCTGACAATGGCCCTTTGGTATGGCGTCTCGTGTGGGCGCTTGGTTTATGCGGTATTGGCATGGGGGCTGCCGTTGGGGGACTGACTTACTTGGTATCCGCACGTTTCACGCCAGGAGGTACCGGCGCTTATATCATGACCGCAGTGAGTAGTACTCTGTTATTCAGTGTTTGCCAAACACTATGTTGGGGCTTGGACCACAACGTGGGACTGAATTATTGGGGTTCAATAGAAATGCCGTTGCTATTCCTGATTAAAGGATACACAGCTGCACTCATTGCTGGCATTCTGGGTAGCTTCCTTCTTAACTCTGTAACAGGTGCGAGATTCCTTGCTCGTCTCAAGGTTTTCTAGTGAATAAGAAATTAACTTTGCCCAATAGTTTCGCTATTTCCGTATTTCTGGCTGTGTTGGCTGCATGCTTGAATCTTATATTGTGGCGCGCGGATATTCTGGAGATGGCGCATAGCATCCCGTTGAAGGGATTAATGGCTATTTGGTATATCTTGGGATGGGGTTTTGCTCCGGGTTGCCTGACCGTGCTCACCATTAATTCAATCAGGGGAAGATTGCCTCAGATGGTGGGTTCGGTGATCGCCATGCTTATAAGCTTTCTGTTAGTTACAGGGATTTGTGGTTTGGTTTATGCCTACCTGACAAACTCTGCCTTTATGCAAATTGCTATGGGAGGCATGGCTGGTCATCATGCTACGGTAAACAACGGAACTATTCTTGGTTTTATTGTGCAACTGCTACCCAGTTTATGTGCAACTGTTATCTCAATCATGAATGCTTTTTCGATAAAAATTGGGAAGGTAGTTTAAGTTATGAGCTCTAAATAAATGCTTGGTGGTTAAATTGCTATTTTGAACTAGTAGATGTACAGGAATAATAAAGTGTGTTCATAATCCTGTTGTGTCGCTTACTGTAGTAGGTGAGTATTGTGTGGCATCAAAATATCTGCGCAATCATTAACGCTAAAGTATAGCCGAATGTTTTCTGAATTGGCTTGTTCAGTAAGCTTCATAAGATCATCTATTTCAGTGATGCTATGGCGCTCAAAAACATGCATGTACCTATTTAGCTCGGAGATATTTAGTATCTGTCGAATTCGAGCTTCTATACCAACATCTTGAACATATTTTTGAAACTTCGGAGACAACCAGAATAACATCTCCATCATGGCATCAAGTTTTCCTGACAGGTTAGAGACTACATTTTCTCGCTTTTGGATATCAGTAACACGCCATGTAGGCTCGTTGTGTGATAATCGATTGCGGAATGACCGAATCTCTTCAACTCTTCGACGAATGATATCTCGTTGATGAAACATAGGATTCTTTTCGATTGTTCGAGGTAGCTTCTTGAAGGCACGGGTTAACCCCGAGGGCCACAAAAACCGGTTATCGGAACCATTGTAAAAATGTTTATCTAATATGTATCCCCAAGTGGAAAAGTCAGTGTGGGAGATGATCTGATCTAAGGACGGAGTGGGATTTTCTATCCCCTTTTCTTTCAATGCTTTTTTTGCCGAGTTTTTTGCATTTTTAATCTTAGTTTTGAACTTTTTTACTTGTTCCGCATTAACAAGCAGTCCCTGATCATTGGTATCTTGTGTGTAAGAAATACAATCAAACCAATGTTGTCCTGCATTGCAAATAATTTTTTCCTTTGCGGCGTTGCTTATGGCATTGCGTAAAGCGACTTCGATTAATTGAAGTAGAGGATAAAATACACCGACAACAGCTAAATTCCAGCTATATGCTCCAAAAAGTTGAGCATCATTTTCGGGAATAATTGAAGTTCGATAGCTAGATAAACGTGCTGAGCTTATCAGACGTTCTGGTTCTGAGTAATCGTAAGAAAAAGGCATTTTTAGTAACTGTTTGTTGTAGTTGGAAATATATGTATATGATTACATTTTTTGTTCAGAATTCCCAACCATAAACCTAAAATCATGTTGACAATTTATTACTTGTGAATTAGCTTCCAAAGCGTAGCTAGTCGACGGTTCTTCTCCCATCTTGTCATGGTGCTCAGTTCCCCGACATAAAGCGAATGATATTAGGCCCCAGTTTTGTGAATGCAAGATTGGGGCTTCCTCGCCAATACGGCTTTACAGTAAGCTTTAAATCCGCTGTTGTTTCTTATCCTCTCTGTGTGCTGGATACAGAATTCACTGATGTTTACCCCTCTACCGTCTGATATTGTTAGATTGACTCCTCCAATTACTCTGGTTTTTCGTTACAGTCGTTTGCCTTTAATTCCAAGGGAAAAGTTTTGACTGACGACGTGTAAGAACGTGTCATACTGGATGAAGTACAGTGTGTGCCTAAAAGCAACTATACCCGTTATCTTTCAAGTTGCCTCTTTGTTGGCTGCACTCATTGGCCCCGGTCACATAGTTCTCTATGCTCCCGGGGATTCGTTCATTTGCCATCGCGCTGCAACTTGAAATCTATTAGGTATATAGACATTACTCGAACAGCTAATTACTAATAAAATTTCTTCTGTTTGTTCTGTCGTACTTCTCCGTTAATGTGACAAAAATCTTTTTTCTTAGCTATCAAAAAACACTTGAAAGTAAACATGCAAATGATAAGGTTTAATTTCAAACATCCTAGGCAAGGAAAATAAAAATGATAAATAAACCGATTGTCTATGATTTCCATGCTGATAAACCATTAAGAGAACCTTTTACTGATATAAAGCCCCAAGATATTCATATTTATCTTGATGAAATTAGCGATCTTGCTAATAAAAGATTAAACGGTGTGTTAAAGAATGGGTGTTTTTCTCGTGAGCTAATGAATAACCTCTCGAGTAGATCGATAGAGGTTAAAAATGTCTAATAGATTATTAGTAATAGAAAAGAACCCATCCGGTTCGATTGGGTTAAAAAAAGCGAAAGAGCTGGGCGCTTATATTATATTCATCGGATCAAGGAAGTATTATAATAAAGTATCTGATAATGATTTACTCTATATTGATGAATTCTTCGAAGCAGATACTAATGACGATGAACTTGTTATAAATATGGCTGAGCATATCAATGCTAAGAAAAAAATCCAGGGTGTTATTACATTTATGGAGTTCTATGTTCCCCTTGCGGCTAAAGTAGCAGAAACATTAGGTCTTAAAGGAATAACATATGAAAGTGCATTAAAAGCAAGAAACAAACACCTAATGAGAGAATCTTTTAGGCAAAAAAAATATTCCTATCCCTAAATACGCTCTAATTTCGAATGTTGACAGTGCAAAAATAGAAGCAGCCAAAATTGGGTATCCAAACATTATAAAGCCTATTAACATGGCCGGAAATCGAGGTGTTTTACGTAATGATAACGCCATCGAATTGGAAAGGAATTTCCGTGAAGTCTGTGAAATAACGCCTCCATTTGGCGTAAAAAAATCTTCTTTATTTTTGATAGAAGAATATCTGGAAGGACAAGAATACAGTATTGAATCTATTTCCTTTAATGGTATTGTGGATATTATCACAATTACTAAGAAATACGTATCAAATAATGGTTATTTTGTTGAATTAGGGCATACATTGCCTGCTAATCTACCATTACAACAAAAAATAGAAATAGAAAAAGTGGTAACACAAGCCTTGCTCGCGTTAGGTATTTATAATGGAGGAGGACATACCGAGGTTAAAGTAACAAGTGATGGCGTCAAAGTCATTGAAGTAGGAGCTAGGTTAGGAGGAGATCATATTCCTGAATTAGTGGAAATGGCCACCGGTATTGATATGTGGAAAGCAGTTATCCAAGTTTCGTTAGATATTTCGCCTGATTTGAGTAAGAAGTTCAATAAATATGCCGCTATTTCTTATATCACCGCACCTTCTGGCATTGTTAAAAAGATAAATTACACAAAGAATGACTTTGTCCATTTTGATGTTAACGTTGGAGAACATATTGAATTACTGAAAAATAGCTCTCAGCGCTTAGGATATGCTATTGCGTGTGGTGTAACAGCGGAGCAGGCTGAATTTGAAAGCCGCCACCTTAAAGAGAGTGTTATTATCGAAATAGAGTCAGAGTAACTCAATACGTATCCTGGTGAACCAATGGCATCTCTATTCAGATTATCTTTATTAAAACATTTACCTCCCCCCATTTTTATCATGTTACTGGGGACACTGTTAACTAGAGCCGCCTATTTTATGGTTTGGCCTTTTTTAGCGATGATCCTTTATCAGCAGTTTAATATGTCAGCGACAGGGATTGGCGGATTATTGGCGTTGTCAAGTATCTTAGGTTCAGTGACAGGTATTTATACCGGATATTTGTCTGATATTTTTTGCCGCAGAACAATCATGCTTATTGGAGTGGTGATAAGCATTATTTCATTCATCATGATGTCCTTCTCATCTTCACCTATCTTATATTTAATCGCTATATCCGGAATTAGTATTGGTCGTGCTTTGTTAGAAGCGTGTAGCAAAGCCTTAATTGGCGATTATATTGATTCTCCTAAAGAGAGAGAGTCAATACAATACTATCGATATTATTTGGTCAATGTTGGCGCTGCAATTGGTCCTTATATTGGATTAGCCTCTGGCCTATCGGCACAGAAAGAAACTTTTCTAATTACAGCCATTGTTTATTTTATTTATGGTATTATGTTGCGTGTCTTTTTATTATCTTCAAAAAAGGAAGAGGAAATAAAAAAAGTCGGCAATGACATTAGCTTTACAAAAACATTGAGCATAATTATTTCTCACCGAACATTCGTGATGCTTCTATTATGTAATGTTCTTGTTATGTTTGTTTATGCTAACTTTGATTCTACGCTTGTTCAATATTTATCTAGATCAAATATCAATAATGTTACCAATTTCATTGCTTTATTAGTTATTGTCAACTCATTGACAATTATCACTTTGCAAATACCAACTTTAGTTTTATTAAGGAATTTTACACCAAGAATAAAAATATTAATCGGTATCATGTTAATTGCTATAGCTCAAATTATTTTTGCATTCTCACCTATTAATACAGTTTATTATCTCTGTGTCGCAACTGTCATTCTGAGTTTTGGGGAAATAATTGCCATACCTACGTTTAATGTCGAAGTTGATAGGCTCACACCTCATCATTTAAGGGGAGCTTTTTTTGGTGCTTCCAATATGTCAAGTATCGGATCAGCTTTAGCACCTATTTACGGAGGGATCATGCTTGATTTATTTAATGCTACTCTACTGTTTTCATTATTATCCCTAACTAGCTTGGTAACTCTATTGATTTATTATATTTTTTTAATCAAAAAAAATAATTAATGGTGGATATATGAATTTCAATTTTGATGTTGTATTCGATCGTTCTGTTTTTTCATCTACTAACTAAATAGATTATGCTAAATTTGCAGTTTTTGATGGGTTGAATACAACAATATCAATAAATTGCGCATCAAAAACTGCTCCTTAACAGGCAAACTTTATTGTCTCTCCACAGAGCACAACGCCTGAGCACATGCCCAGGCGGAACTCCATGCCCACTGGAAGTTATAGCCGCCAAGCCAGCCGGTGACGTCTACCACCTCGCCAATAAAGTAGAGTCCTTTTACCTGATTGGCTTCCATCGTTTTGGATGAAAGCTGGTGAGTATCAATACCTCCCATCGTCACTTCGGCTGTGCGATAGCCTTCCGTTCCGTTGGGTTGTATCCGCCATGATTGGAGGTCTACAGCCAACTGTTTTTGCTGATTTGGGTTTAGTTGCTTAAGAGCCATATCTGGGATTTTACCGAGCGTTTGCAGGCACTCTGTCAGCCGCTTTGGTAATAATTTTGCCAAAGTATTTTTTACGCTTTGGTTTGGGTGAGAACTCAGCTCTTGCTCCAGAAAGGCTTCCCAATCACTATCTGGGAGTAAGTTAATACTTACAAACTCTCCTGATTGCCAGTAACTGGAAATTTGTAAAATTGCTGGACCAGAAAGTCCTCGGTGAGTGAACAGGATATTTTCTTTGAACCGAGTACCGTTTTCTGCGGTAACAATAGCAGGCACAGATACACCAGAGAGCACATGAAGTTGCTCCAGGAGCGGTTTATGCAGAGTAAAAGGCACGAGAGCAGCGCGGGTTGGCAAGACTTTCAAGCCAAACTGTTCAGCTATCCGATAACCAAAAGGGGTTGCTCCAAGGCCCGGCATAGATAATCCACCGGAAGCAATAACAAGTGAGCGTGTACTTACTTGCTTTCCATTAACGATAATAAAGAAGCCCTGCTCATTTTTTTCTACGTGGCTAACTTCGCTACGCAGACGAATAGTAACCTGACCGGCTTCACACTCTTTCAGCAACATATCAACTATTTGTTGGGCAGAATCATCACAGAAAAGCTGTCCCAGTGTTTTTTCATGGTAAGCAATGCCATGACGTTGAACCAGTTCGATAAAATCCCATTGTGTATAACGGGCCAAAGCAGACTTGCAAAAATGGGGATTAGCAGAAAGATAAGCTGATGGTTCTGTGTACATATTAGTGAAGTTGCAACGTCCACCACCGGACATCAAAATCTTACGCCCGGCTTTTTTACCGTTATCCAGAACCAGTATCCGTAAACCGAGCTGTCCAGCCTGAGCGGCACAGAACAAACCTGCTGCACCGGCGCCAATAATCACTGCATCAAATTTTTCCACTGTTTTTCTCTTTGTAACTAAATAATTTAGTGGGAAATTTCCCCTAATATGTCGCATTTTTGATAAGTTTGTGGGGAAAAAATCCCTTATAACTTAAAATTGTCAATTTTTTAAAAGATATGTAATTTAATGATATATAAGGAGTATTCCTATTTCGTATTGTTATCTGGTTGTCATGAAATCAAAAAAAGTTCATATTTCACTTCCCCCGCTAGCATTTGTCACTGATAATGCGCCGCGTTCATGTCCAACTAACTGGCTTAACGTTTATGCTACATCTTTTTACTGGCCTGGATTTTCACACCAGCCTAATGTTAGTACTGGCACTGCTGTTTGTGCTATTTTATGAAGCCATTAATGGCTTTCATGATACCGCGAATGCGGTAGCAACAGTTATTTATACCCGTGCTATGCGAGCACAGTTCGCCGTCGTTATGGCTGGGGTATTTAACTTCTTTGGTGTTCTTCTTGGTGGATTAAGTGTCGCTTACGCGATTGTGCATTTACTTCCGACCGATCTTCTTCTCAATGTCAGTTCTGCTCATGGCCTTGCTATGGTGTTTTCCATGTTGCTGGCTGCGATTGTCTGGAACCTTGGGACCTGGTATTTCGGTTTACCTGCATCCAGTTCTCATACTTTGATTGGTTCTATCATTGGTATCGGTTTGACCAATGCCATCGTAACCGGTTCTTCTGTGGTTGATGCGTTGAATGTGCCGAAGATGATACAGATTTTCCTGTCGTTGATCCTCTCTCCTTTAATTGGATTGCTCATCGCCGGGGCAATCGTGTTTCTGCTGCGCCGTTACTGGAGCAGTACCAAGAAGCGTAAGCGTATTCATCTGACTCCTGCTGAACGTGAAAAGAAGGATGGTAAGCGTAAGCCCCCTTTCTGGACACGAACAGCGCTGATTTTGTCTGCGGTCGGCGTGAGCTTCTCTCACGGGGCGAATGATGGTCAGAAAGGTATCGGTTTGATTATGCTGGTGCTAATTGGTGTAGCTCCAGCGGGATTTGTCGTAAACATGAATGCCAATGGCTATGACATTGCCCGTACCTACGACGCTATTACTCACTTGCAACAATATTATCGGCAACATGGCTCAGAGTTATCCCATGCAATTGAGCTGACGCCGCCAGCCGTTGTTGCGGAAGATGAACCGGCAGGACGATTCCATTGTGATATTACGCGTGCTGTCGTTGTTCTTGATCAGACAGAAAGCCTATTGAAGGGCATTCAGAGCTATAGTGAGCTGAATGCGGAGCAGCGTAACAATATGCGTCGTATGTTGATGTGTATTGCTGATACGGCGGAGTCTCTGGCTAAACTGCCGGAAACCCGTGCTGAAGATACCCGTTTCTTGAATAAATTGCGGAAAGACTTATTACACACCGTTGAGTATGCGCCTGTCTGGATTATCATTGCGGTAGCACTGGCTTTATCTTTGGGAACGATGGTTGGCTGGAAACGTGTTGCAGTCACTATTGGTGAGAAGATTGGCAAAAAAGGCATGACCTACGCGCAGGGTGTTTCAGCCCAGATGACTGCTGCTGTTTCAATTGGTGTTGCGAGTTATACCGGCATGCCGGTCTCTACTACGCAGGTGCTTTCTTCTGCGGTGGCTGGCACGATGTTGGTCGATGGCGGTGGTGTTCAGGGTAAAACTATCCAGAATATCATGCTGGCTTGGATACTAACGCTGCCGGTTTCAATCGGGTTGTCCGGTACGCTTTACTGGTTCGCTTTGAAACTGATTTAATTATCTTAATGGATAACGTGAAGGCGGTATGGGTTAACTATACCGCCTTTTTATTTAATACCAAATCAACATAGAAATCAGGCAAATAACAACTAATCCGCTCAGTGCGCTGGTCAAAATAAATTGTCTTCTCAACCTCTCACAACGAAGAACAACTTCTGGATCGTGATGATCAAGGTAACGTTGTGAATTGATATAGTTCACTAGTCGTATTTGCTTATTAAGTTGTCCGTGAGTAGTGAAAAAGCCGTTACCGTCTACTGATTGATAAAGCAAGGGATCAGACTGACGAAGAATGGACAGCAATGCTCGTAGTGAAGAGAAGTAGCGCATCATATTGATAATGCAGACAAGACACAGCGCCCAAAACAGTGCGATTGTACTGAACATAATCCCCTCCTTAGAATGGTTAGCCAGAGCTGTCACAAAAAAGAAAAAATTAAAATTGCAGGTGGCGACACCTTTATATTTATTGTAGGAAAGATAGTCAGATAGTACAAAAAACCTGTTCTGTGTAAGTTGGGACAAAACTAGCAGAAAAACGTTATAAACACTTATCTAGTGAGTTCTATCCAACCATGCAATCCCAGAGAATTGGTTAGTTGTTCACGTAAATATATTGGGTATCAAGAGAGGCCATAAATTCAGAGTAGGATTTTGCTATCCATCAAGTGGCAGGAAGAGCAATTGTGGTATATGTTGTTTGTTTGGTGGATGTTCTTTGCTCAATCGCTAAATACGATGAGCTGTGATCGAAACAATACTTGAAGAACATTCTCAGTAGTAATAAACACAGGATAGTGGCAATTTACCCTGCCAACTCACTAACTCGGCATTATGGAAGGAGTTCGCTTATGGCTTACAAACATATTCTTGTCGCGGTTGATTTATCCCCGGAAAGTCAGGTTTTGGTGAGAAAAGCTGTTTCTATGGCTAAACCGTACAATGCCAAAGTTTCCCTGATCCATGTTGATGTTAACTATTCCGATCTCTATACCGGTTTGATTGATGTTAATCTCGGTGATATGCAGCAACGTATTACTGACGAAACCCGCAATGCGTTGAAAGTTCTCTCCGCAGATTCAGACTATGACATTCAGGAGACCCTGAGTGGTAGCGGTGATCTGGGGCAAGTACTCGTTGATGCAATTAAGAAATATGACATAGATATGGTTGTTTGTGGTCATCATCAGGATTTCTGGAGCAAATTGATGTCTTCTGCTCGTCAGTTAATTAACACGGTTCATGTTGATATGCTGATTGTTCCTCTGCGTGATGATGAATGACAACAAATTGAAAAGTTATTCGATAAAATCGCCTGCTTATGCAGGCGTTTTTTTGGGTGAAATGGAGTGTTATTTGGTTTACGTCCGGTGCAATCAAGAAATTTTTTTTACCTTTCTGCGAAAAAACTTCTTGAAAGATGAATATAGAACAGTGATATATTCAAAGGGCAAACACAACTTACCTCACATTTTCGACAAAAATAATTATTAGAAGATGGCTGAGGTCCATCACAACCGAAGTAGAAATAAGGAATAACTAAATGAGCTGTTTACTATCTTTGTCTTCATTTCTTGGATCGATTCAACGCAGGGATGAATATCAACCAGAATATCTCCAGGCTGTCCGGGAAGTATTCACCTCTCTTTGGCCGTTTCTTGAACAAAACCCGAAATACCGTGAACATAGCCTACTGGAGCGTATGGTGGAGCCAGAAAGGGTTATCCAGTTCCGGGTTTGTTGGGTGGATGATCAGGGTAAAGTTCAGGTAAACCGTGCGTGGCGAGTGCAGTTCAACTCAGCTATTGGGCCATATAAAGGTGGTATGCGTTTTCATCCATCGGTGAACCTCTCTATTCTGAAATTCCTGGGCTTTGAACAAACCTTGAAAAATGCACTGACAACTTTACCAATGGGTGGTGGTAAAGGCGGTTCAGATTTTGATCCTAAAGGAAAAAGTCAGGGCGAAGTGATGCGTTTTTGTCAGGCATTAATGACAGAATTGTACCGCCATTTGGGGCCGGATACTGATGTTCCCGCCGGTGATATTGGTGTGGGTGGCCGTGAAGTGGCTTTTATGTCAGGAATGATGAAAAAGCTTTCTAACAACACGGCTTGTGTATTTACTGGCAAAGGTCTCTCTTTTGGCGGTAGCTTGATTCGCCCGGAAGCGACTGGCTATGGTCTGGTCTATTTCGTCAATGCCATGTTGAAACGTCATGGCATGGGGTTTGAAGGTATGCGCGTATCGGTTTCTGGTGCAGGAAATGTCGCGCAATATACGATTGAAAAATGCATGGCATTGGGAGCGAAAGTGGTAACCGCTTCTGATTCCGGCGGTACCTTAATTGATGAGGAAGGTTTCACACCGGAGAAGCTGGCCCATCTTGAAGAGATAAAAAACCAACGTTATGGCCGTGTGGAAGAATATGCCAGAGAGCGCGGTCTGACTTTCTTGAAAGGATTGCAGCCTTGGTCTGTGCCGGTTGATATCGCTTTGCCATGTGCCACCCAGAATGAGCTGGATTTGGATGCGGCTAAGGTTCTTATCAAGAATGGCGTTAAAGCTGTTGCTGAAGGGGCGAATATGCCAGCAACTATTTCAGCGACGGAAGCCTTTATTGAAGCTGGTGTGCTATTCGCGCCGGGTAAAGCCGCCAACGCGGGTGGGGTGGCGACGTCTGGTTTGGAAATGGCACAGAATGCGGCCCGTTTAGGCTGGAAGGCGGAAAAAGTGGATGCACGTTTGCATCACATCATGCTAGATATTCACCACGCTTGTGTTGAATATGGCGGCGAGGGCAAACAGATCAATTATGTTCAGGGAGCGAATATTGCTGGATTTGTGAAAGTTGCCGACGCCATGCTTGCTCAAGGTATTCTGTAGGTTAAAAGATATCAGCCGCAATATACGGCTGATTTTTTTAACAAGGATAAATATCAAAACGGTGATTTTTTGTAGCGATAGCCGCTGATGCGGCAATTCCAGCTAAGGGTTCTGCATAATCAGGCCGCTTTACCACGACGCGGCGTTTTGCCAAAGCGCGTGCAGGGGATAGCAAATTATCGGCGTCTTCATCCGCGCCAACCAGAGATTGGAACACTCGCATCTCTTTTTTCACCAGTGCGCTTTTCTGCTTATGTGGATACATAGGATCAAGATAAACGACATCGGGTGGCGGCGTGATATTGGCCAGTGCTGTGATGCTAGAGGCATGGAGCAGTATCATGCGCTCTTGCAACCAGCTACCAATTTCTTCATCCTGATAACCCCGTTGCAGCCCGTCATCCAGTAATGCCGCGACCACAGGATGGCGTTCCAGCATTCTTACATGGCAACCCAGTGATGCTAGCACAAAGGCATCGCGCCCCAGGCCAGCGGTAGCATCCACGACTGTTGGCAGGTAATCTTTTTTGATCCCTACGGCTTTAGCGACTGCTTCGCCGCGTCCGCCGCCAAAACGGCGACGATGTGCCATTGTGCCTGATACAAAATCGACATAGATGCCGCCTAGCTTTGGCTCATCCCGTTTACGAAGTTCAAGGCGTTGAGGGGTAAGGACCAGCGCCATAATAGCGTTTTCGTCATGCGCCAACCCCCAGCGCTCCGCTAGTTGAGATAAGGCGCTGTTATCAGCGCCTTGTTCACAGATTAAACAGATTCCCACCTTAAATTACCCTTTAATACCGGCCTTGCGCAGCATTGCATCCAGTTTTGGTTCACGGCCACGGAAGCGCTTGAACAGCTCCATTGGCTCTTCGGAACCGCCACGGGACAAAATGTTATCCAGGAAAGATTGCCCGGTTTCGCGGTTAAAAATGCCTTCTTCCTCAAAGCGAGAGTAAGCATCGGCTGCTAACACATCAGCCCATAGATAACTATAGTAACCTGCGGCATAACCACCGGAGAAGATGTGGGTGAATGAATGTGGGAAACGGCCCCATTCAGGTGAAGGCACTACGGAGACCAATTTCCTCACTTCCTTTAAGGTCTTCATGGTCTGAGCGCCTTTCTTCGGATCATACTCAACATGCAGACGGAAATCGAACTGACCAAACTCAAGCTGACGCAAGATCTTCATAGCAGCCTGATAGTTTTTCGCTGCTAACAGATTATCTAGCATGGCTTGTGGTAGAGGCTCTTTAGTTTCGTAGTGACCAGAGATAAATGCCAGTGCTTCTGGTTCCCAACACCAGTTTTCCATGAACTGGCTTGGCATTTCGACCGCATCCCACGGTACACCATTAGTACCAGAAACGCCGGCAGTTTCAATCTGGGTCAGCATCAGGTGTAGACAGTGACCAAACTCGTGGAACAGCGTGTTGACTTCGCCGTGAGTGAACAGCGCTGGTTTATCGCCAACCGGTTTATTGAAGTTGCAGTTCAGATAAGCGACAGGCTTTTGCAGTTCGCCGTTGGAACGACGCATTTTGCTGATACACTCATCCATCCAGGCGCCGCCACGTTTATTCTCACGTGCGTACAGATCCATATAGAAGCTACCGTGCAGCTCATTGGTGTCATCATACAGATCAAAGAAACGGACATCCGGATGCCAGGTTTCTACATCATGGCGCTCTTTGACAGTAATACCATAGATACGGCGAATAACTTCGAATAGCCCTTCAACAGCCTTTTGTTCTGGGAAATAAGGACGTAATTGCTCATCATTGATAGAGAATTCGTACTGTTTTTGTTTTTCGCCATAATAAGTCATATCCCAAGCTTCCAGCTTATGGGCGCAATGATGCCATTTAGCAAAGCTTTTTAATTCATCTACTTCTTCTTTTCCCTGTGGACGTGCGCGTTTTGTCAAATCATTCAGAAAATCCAACACTTCCTTAGGGGTTTTGGCCATTTTGGTTGCAAGGGATTGTTCAGCATAATTTTTTAAACCAAGCAATTGAGCCTGTTCATGGCGCAGCGCGAGAGTTTCGGCTATCACTTCGCTGTTATCCCATTTACCTGCATTTGGACCTTGATCGGATGCGCGGGTATTGTAGGCGTAATAAATTTCCCGACGCAATTCACGGTTATCTGCATAGGTGATAATTGGCTGATAACTTGGGGCTTCTAGAGTCAGTAGCCAGCCTTTTTGTCCTTTGGCTTCTGCTTGGGCTTTAGCGGCGGCAATTGCGCTTTCAGGCAGACCAGACAGATCTTTCACGTCAGTAATTAATTTAGTCCAGCCCATAGTGGCATCAAGCACATTATTGTTGAATTGCGAACTTAGATCTGACAAACGTGCACTGATCTCGCCATAGCGTTTCTGCTTCTCTTCAGGCAGACCAATACCTGACAGTTTAAAATCACGTAGAGCATTTTCGACAACTTTGCGTTGAGGCACAGAGAGCTTCTCAAACTCCGCGCTTTCACGTAATGACTTATAGGCTTGATATAATCCCTTATGCTGACCTAACCAGGTACTGAATTCGGACAGTAACGGCAAACTTTCTTCATAGACGGCGCGCAGTTCTGGGCTGTTTTTAACTGAATTCAGATGATTGACGGGTGACCATGCACGAGACTGTTTATCTGCGGCTTCGGCCAGTGGTTGACACAGATTATCCCAGGTGAAAACGGTATTTTCAGCCAAGATTTTTTCCACGGTTTGACGATAATTGGCAATCACCTCTTTTACAGCCGGAATAACATGTTCTGGTTTAATAGAAGAAAATTTTGGTAAACCTGATGGAACGAGTAACGGATTAGTCATATAAAGCGTCCTTTTTATGTGTGTTTGGATACATTGCTGAGCGGAGCAACCCTGTATCGTAATGGGTATCGGCTAATAAGATGTAGGTAAAATTCGACAAACTCAACGCGAATGTTGAGTTTATGAACAATAAAATTTAATGCTTTTTAGGAAATTGAGAATGATTTCAGCAAACGGATTCAGAAGACAGATAATATGCGCTATGATTAGCTTCTTTTCATAATTCTTTGTATTTATATGGAAGATCATCGTCCCCGGTGGGGCGGCTGGACTTCAAATCCAGATGAGGCCGCCAGCGGTCTCTGGCAGGTTCGACTCCTGTGATCTTCCGCCAATTAGCCTCTTGTGAACTCTCCCAGCGTCAACAAATCCCTTGTAACACCAGATAAAATAAGCAAAATTATTCTACTGTAGTCAACTCACATTAACCGTTGCCAGCAAAATAAACACTATACGCGTAATGAGCTTCAACATAGATCTCTGGCATACTAAGCGGATTACAGCGTTGTGAGTCAGATGAAAGCGGAGGCGGCATGACAGATAAACACTTAACCCAATCCCCGGCAGGCGAATTTATTATGTTTGCCAGTGATGACGGCGAAGTGCGTGTTGAATGCCGCTTTGAGCAAGAGACATTGTGGCTACCTCAAGCAACCATTGTGAACCTTTACCAGGTCACTCCCCAAGCCATTACACAACACATTAAAGCGATCTACGAAGAAAGCGAGCTTGAACAAAATGCAACCTGTAAGTCTTACTTACAAGTTCAACAGGAAGGAAATCATCGGGTAAGCCGCAATATGCTTCACTACAGCCTGCCCGTCATTCTTGCTGTCGGTTACCGTGTCCGCTCTCCCCGAGGCGCTCAATTTCGCCAGTGGGCAACCCAGACGCTCCAGGAATACCTGATCAAAATCATTTGGGGGTGCTTATGGGGGTTACTCATTTATCCAAAACAAATTATCAACGCTAAATCAATAAATTAATCATCAAATGCGACCTCTGTGATCGAAACGGCCAATCGGCGTTGGTTTGTTTTTGATCGTTATAATTACTTAATGTGACTATTTACATGCTTTTCTATTAGGCGTAGTATCGGGAAGATTTGATGACTTTCTATACGATAGTTATCCGGTGTGTGAGTCAATTTAGTTACTTACTCCTTGATTAAATCATATTGTTTTGGAGGGTTCTTCTCCATCTAATCAAGGTCAAGCAAACTGATGAACTATCATTCTTAATCTATCCAATGTAAGGGGGACCAACAGTACTTAATTTGTTACAGAACAATCTTTTAGTTCCTTTAGTACTAACAAAGAGGAAAGACCATGAAAAGTCGCAAGAGGTTATCGTTATTCACACTTTTACTGTTTACTGCCAGCCCAATTGCGTTTGCGGTGCAGAACAATTGGCCCGGCACAAAAGTAAACCAACCCGCACCTAAAGTTAAAGGTATGTCCGCAGTTCTGGCAAAGAATCTGGCTAACTTTGACGACCTTGATTTCAATGTCTATACAAACCAAAGATGGTGGGAGCTACATAAGAGCCATGCAATGGACATTATTGTTCACTATCCTGATGGTCATACTACCAAGGGCATTCAAAAGCACATTGACGATCTGAAGTATATGTGGACATTTGCCCCTGACAACCGAATCACAGAGCACCCGGTGCGGTTTGGTACAAATGATGGAGAATGGACTGCTGTAACGGGATTTACTGATGGAACATTTACGAAACCTATGGATCTGGGTGGTGGTAAGGTTATCAAACCTACAGGTAAATCGTATCACCTCCCTATGGCAACGCTTGGGCACTGGACCAAAGTCAAAGCGAAAGGATTTGAAGGCGTCGTTATGGATGAAGAGTATCTGTTCTGGGACGAGGGCGAGCTTATGAAACAGATAGGTGTCAGTAATTGATTCAACAACTTAATACGGACTTACCTAAGGGCGAGTCCGTAAGATGCCATGAACTCACAAAGACACTGTTAACAACACATCCCAAATCCAAAGCGGTGCTAGCCGTTCAGGTCCTCTGAAAGAACTGCTTCCTTATCATGATTCCATAAAGCAGGATCTATATTTAGCGATATTAATCCCGAGAGCAATAGTCATAATAATATCCTTATTTTATTTTCAGCTTTGATCAACCTTGTAAATACGGGCTTATCGCTAAACGGAGCCAAAGATATCCTTTGATCTATAAAAGTTGAGGCGGACGAAGCGGCAGTAATCTTCCCGTCGTGCTCGTGTGGTTAAAGGATATTAATAAAAAGTTCTCTTTACTCTCAATGAGAATTTGTTGGTGCTTATACAGGTTATGATTGTAATAGGATCGCTAATAGTAAGTTTGTGAGTAATACGTTCAGTGATATTTATCCTGATAGAAAAGATTAAAATTCTTTTCCAGAGTTAACACTTGCTTATTCCAGAGATCCTGTATATAGGAATGTGTATAAAACCTGTTGATATATATAAAATATTAAAAATCAATTAATTACATTAAATTTATGACTCATCGGCTCGTGTTGAAATTAGAAAATCCATTTTTAATTTATGGGTAAATCTTATAGAATGTATGAAGATATAGCATCATCATAGTCATTTCTTTACATGGTAAAATTAAGATAACGTAAATAAAATAATTATCAACGAGAGTGTAAATCAATTTATTTAAAATACGTGCTATTGGTCACGAT
>NZ_JAZGJN010000245.1:0-33865 GCF_038085095.1 Photorhabdus sp. P32
CATTTAATTATAATCGTAAAATTAGCTATTGAAATATTAACTTATTATCTTATATGGATATTTAACATTAAAAAACATCAGATTAAACTGGATAATAAAATATCACATAAAATCATTAGATATAAATACATATAAATTAAATAGCATTTAAAAATTTAAAAGGCAATATTATTGCCTTATTTATTAATGAAGAAATATTTATACCCTATGGATTTCAAGATGCATCGCGACGGCAAGGGAGTGAATCCCCGGGAGCATAGCGAACTATGTGACCGGGGTGAGCGAGTGCAGCCAACAAAGAGGCAGCTTAAAAGATAACGGGTATAAAACTCATAGACATTCTGGGTAACACGGTAAGGGAGACAATTGCACGACAATTCTTTTTCCTGCAACAACTCGTTGTTGGCTTTTCGCCTGTATTGCCCGTTTCCCATCCCAACGTAAACGAGCCCTTAAGAATAGCTCACTATGAGAAAACTGTGGACTTAAACGCATAGAAAAAGTGAGGGGTAACATATCCAAACGATAATACATCTCACCCACGGTCAACACTTTGCCTTCAACCACAGTAAGCAACGACACCTCAACGTCTGCCGTTTTGGGCAGAGAAACCGGCATGGTCACCTCTCCCTCAATCAAACGTGATGCTTCATACTCCACAGCCTCACTGACACAACCAGTAATTAGCAAACACAACAAGACCAGCCCTATTTTGGTCATGGCAGGCTGATCCTACGTTGTGCCAACGGAGTATGCTGCCCATCCAACAAACGCTGCAATGTTGTCTCATGTTCAAGCCCCATGACAAGACCTCTACTCAGCACCGCAGAAAGTGGCTCATGAACATTTTGCGGTATGTGCCCTGATGTAACCCGACGGCCACAACAAAGACTATTATTTTCATGGGACACGTTTGTTAAATGAATGGGTAACGAATTTTCAATTTTCATACTCGCATTCCCAAAGATTCGCTCTGTTGAGAGTCAGACGGAAGTTGAGCTTGCAATAACTCCTGCCAAAACTCAGCATGATCCAACATACTTGAAAGGCTTTCTTCAAAGAGAGCCAGATTTAGCCGGCTAGCGGACATTTGCCGATAAAGCTGTACCATCAGCGTTGACTCATCAAAACCAAAATGAAGATCAAACTGATACCAATGACGATTAAAACTGGCTAATTGACGGAAAATCCCTTCGCCAACCGCAGTGATATCAGCTACATCTATCTGTAAAACGAGCTGGTCACGCTCAGGAATTAAGATCAAAGAGAGGTGAAGGTGCTCATCAAAACAGAGAGCAGCCACACCTTCATGATTTAAAGCTAGGTGCGGCAAACCGAATTTAGCAGCAAATTCAGCCAAAACTTGGTTGACGATGGCTATCACATCCATGGGTTACTCCTGCTAGAGAAGGCAATCAGACCAAATTGAATTACCGAATGGTCAAGCAAACGGGTTACTCCCGCAGAAAAGGGGGCCAGTTTACTACCATCATCTTTTGTGACTCTGTCACTCAAGGGCAATTCTTTTAATAAAAAGGTCACTCCGGTGATTATCAAAAACCAAACACCAGAGCATAGGAGCGTGTTTTTTTTCCTTAACACATTCTGCCTGTCAAAGATTAAAATCTTAATTTGGTATTTTCGCTTTTCTATACTTTTACCTTTAACGCTATTAGTGGATTTTAAAAACGAGCCCAAATAGCAGCATCCATCGATAAGAGCGCACCTCCCGGTACGCTCAAACTGATTATCCAACACGGATCTACTCTGCCAGCATTAGACTACGCCAGTCGCCGCGCGCCATGCTTGATTATGACTCTGAGATAGTTGTTGCAATAATTGCAAAACATCCCTCATGAAATTAATAGTCGATGAAATTTGGTCTTCACTCTTTTGTTTTTCATGCTGAGAAATAGACGCATCCACTTCATGTTCCTTAGCTTTAGCCTGAGAAAGTCCCTGTTCTACTTGCACCGCATTATTAGCCACACTCGCCAAAGAGCTTATCACTGAACTCGAAACCTGCTGGGTGTTATTACGAATATTAATAGTTAAGGTAGAATGTTCCAGGGTTCTCTTATCACCAAGTTGATCTTTTTCCCACACCTTACCAATCTCCGCTCGATCCGCATCTCTGATACCGGACTGTTGCATCTTAAGGTCGATCAATTCATTACGGCCGGCAATCCTATTTTCCAATATCTTTTGCTGTTTCACTGCCTGACTATTTTTAAAAGTAGAGAAACCACCTACCAGCCCTGAACCAAGCGTCATTAAACCTGAGACCACAGCCATAGCAATCATCAGTTTGGCGCCATGTCGCATCTCATCCACTTGTGACTTCTGCGCATCAATGGACGCTTTATTTTCAGTGTCACGCTGCAAGATACCCAATTCACGCATCTTTTTGGCAATCTCAAAAAGTAGCGACAACATATCTAGCGTGCTAGTTAACTGCTCCCGGACATTTTCTAAGCGACCGAGATCAAGGCCCTGTTTCGGTGCAATCAATTCAACCTTATCTGTAAGCTTAGCTTTTCCCGGCTGTTGAATAGCGGCTTCATGTGTTGTCGGTGTCGATATGGAGATTTTGTCAATCACAATATCAACACTGTTATTGACATTGCTTACCTGAGAACTGCTGGCATTATTAATAGCTTCCATCTTCATTACTCCTTAAATTTCCTGTGGTCGGCTGGCAAGGTTATTTATCATGTCGCCTCTGGCATTAAGCATCTGGAAAATCATTTCCATCACATGTTGGAAAGACTCTACCAGTTGGGACAACTCCTCTTTGAGCTTGTCCATAACAGCCTGAAATGCAGTCAATTCGCTACGTGAGAGCTGTACATCAGCTTGCCGGTTAGCCGCTTTACTCTGGAAGGCAGCATTGGTTGTTTGAGCGGTGCCATTAGCAACATCAACCACTATATCGCTCACCTGCATACCCACTTTCAAGCTATGAGTCATAGTATTTGCCGTCGTACCAGCAACTTTTACAGAAAACTCCGCCGCCTTTACTGCGACCTTGGATGCTACCTCAGCCGCGACCTTAGCCCCTACCTCTACAACTTTACTACCAATCTTAGATGCCACGTCAGCGACTGCTTTGCCCATCTTAGCGCCCATTTTGGCTATCATTCCGACGGCTGAACCACCGAAACTGACCGCCGCCGCCGCCACCGCCATCGTAATCTCAATCGCGGTTATAACTGGCCCTAGCCATTTCATGGTCTCCTTGCTGATTAAACCATCTTGAGCCGCTTGTTGTAGTCCCTGAGAAACCACGCCCATTACCCCACCAGCGATCAGCAAAGCGCCTGCTACCGCACCAACGCCGGTAGCAACCATAATCGCACCAACCACAATTGAAGCAATCGCACTGATCCAGCCAAAAATCTTAGAAAATAATCCAGATTTCTGCGCCTCTTTAGCAGAATTTTCAGCTTCTTTGATCTTCTGTTGGTTCTCATCCATTTTCTGAAAGCTTTGTTGACGCGCTCGCTGGATATCTTGGAGCTTGAGCTTCGTTTCACTACGCTCATGCTCGCTGACCAATTTGCCCAATTCAATCTCTATTGCCTCAGATGAGAGCAAACCTTCTATCATCTCCTTTGAAGAAAACAATTCTATCTGCTTTATTATCAACGCCTTTGATAGCTCTTTTGTCTGCATCATCTCTTGCATATCTGATTCGAGCCTAACCATGTCTTCTGGTTTAGGGTGAGCATTCATCACTGCCAATGGCGCTGGCAATGATACTCCTCGTGACTTAGCCTTAGCCGCATCAGAAGACAGCAAGTTACCCGCCTGACTAGGCGTAACGAGCTCCCCGCTTTTAGGAGGTGCGAGGATTTCATCAGCCTGAAAACTGTTGATCCCCGGTTGAGGAACTTTAGATTCACTGACTTGAACCATTTTCCTGAGTCCTTTTTATTGTAATAGCTTCTAACATTGCACTAGAACTGGCAGCCAAAGCGGCCTGTTCCGGCGAAGCTGCCGCAAGCTGTTGGGCCGAGTAGAAGCCACTCTCAGCCCCATCAAGTTCTCCTAATTGCAGGAGACATTCGGCAGCATGAAATGGAAAACGGGGTTCATTAATATCAAGCATCGCTCCGTAGCTATAGCTTTGAACGGCCTGTTCCAGTTGCCCCATTGCCTGACGGCATGCCCCCAATCCAAGGAAGAACCGGGAGTCATAGTGATCCAACATACACAAAGCCTGGAATATCTTATGTGCATCCTGCCATTTGCCTGACTGATACTGGTTGAACGCTAGCGAGTAAAGTTGCTCCAACGTATCACTAGAAATATCTTTCAACATGGCAAGGGTGCCGCCATCATGAAGAAAAGATTCCAGCTCTTGTGCATATTGGTCAGAAGTCGTAGGTGTTTCTTGGTGCTCCATAATCATTCCTTAAATTGCGCCGAGAATATTGCGCATAATGCTGTCGTATTTCTGGATAAAACGGTTTAACGCTTCAATAGCCGCGTTATAACGGGAACTCACTTCATTTAAACGCGTTGTTTTTTCCTGGACAGTGTTATTTAGTGGATTTATACGATCATTAACTGAAGTCGAAAAGTTGGCTAACTTATTATTATCCTTGTCATATTTGTAAGAATTATCCAGACCTGTCATAGCGCCGCTTTGCTTATTTGGGCTTTCTAAAAATGTCTTAATGGAGATTGGGCCAGAGGATATCTTGTCCAACAACTTATATTCCGCACTCTTCTTAAAAGCAGCTTCATCGCTAAAGCCATACTTCTCATAGTCCAGCAAATTGAAAGAGCTGCTATCATTAATCTTAAGCTCCCCATTAGCTGCTAATTTCGCATTAATCTCCGATTGGATAACACTGTAAATCTTTAGCTCTGCGGTCAATGCCGCCAATTCATCACGCAAATCACGTCGTTTTTTATCATGACCTGACATAACAGAAACAAATATATTGATTACATCATCATCAAGACGATCCGGCGTTAAATTAAAATGAACCGCAGCTAGGAAATCTCTTAATGTCCAGTCAGTTTTGAATGTTGGGCTATTCAAGAAAGATTTAAGATTCTCGATCCCGTTTTTTATTTGGCTATCTAAGTGACCACCCTTAACAACAGCATCCGCTGGCAGAAAATAGGCAATCAGTTTTTTCAGGAGTCCTTCATCGTCTTTACCATCCTTAGTAATGACCACGTCGTTAAATACCTTCTTATCCCTATTCGAATCATACTTTGCTTCAATCTTGATCTTTTTATCAAGAATAAGCTTAACCAGCTCATCAAGCTCCGAAGATCCAGAACCTTGTAGTTGCTCTAGCGAAACCTTCTCCAGATCTTTTAAGAAAAGTTGTGAGTCATTTTGATATGGCCTAATTTCCACCTTCAAACTCCTTATACAATAATGCCACGCATACGAGGTGGACGACGGAGACGCTTTCCCTCTTCTAAAGAGGGAGGCTGGTTGCTCCGTAAGCGATTAACTTCTGTCAGCAACTCTTGCTCAGCATTCTGAACCAAAGTAACGTCAGTATGACCAAACAGTTCTGTACCCACATTGGGGCTGATGCCAAGAGACTGCCACATCTCCTGCAACAGTTGCAGTCTGTGATCGCTGTCCTTAATGGCCGCCTCAGCAGCTTGCAGTACTTTGGCGTTAGGTTTCTCTTGCATCAGTGACTCCTATAATAAAGAGAGATATTGATTCTTCCTGTCAAAGTTGGACTTTTTTTTGTTGTTTTCTCATTTGATGTAACGATATAACGCAACTGGCTTCTAACTCGAACCAGCCAGGCGCGACTTCACTCGCGCCTGTCCAGCGGCGGTAAAACCGAGCCAAACGTTCATCATTCAGGGGAGAGTCAACCAAAGTATTAACTTGACCATAAAGGCGGCTACCGGGCCCAAACACTGCCATCGTTGCTTGCGCCAACAGATAAAGAGGCGCAAATGGATTAGCAAGACCTCGGCGCTGCCGAGTACGGCGTAACATCACAATCCAAACTCGCGGCGCATCATAGCGCCAAGCAATTTCACAGCCTTCACTCCACACACGCCAGCCAAGAGGAATTGGGCTATTCCCCATACAGTGAGGCTGCACCGAATAACCTCGCTCCTCAAACCAAGGGATAAGCGGATCAGGGTTCATAGGCATACCCTACCAAGCGGTTGGATATTGATCTGTTGAGTCAACTCTTGATACGAAAGCACTGGCAAGCCGTGGTGATCACCTTCAATTAACTTACGTACATAACGGCGAATATCCATTGATACGATCAACACCGGCTTATTCTGCATCTGCGTTAGATCGCCCACCGTTTTTTTCATCTGTTCAAGGAAACTTTGCGTCACCGCGGGGTCCAGCGCCAGATAACTACCTGCGCTCGTTTGACGAATACCACTCCGAATCTGCTCCTCTACCTGCTGATCCAACAGATAAGCGGGCAAGATATTGTTACCATTAGCATACTTGTAACAGATATAACGCTTGAGACTGCTGCGAATATATTCCGTCAACTGCACTACGTCTTTTTCCTTCTGGCCCCATACCACCATAGCTTCAAGAATCGCGCGCGTATTGCGAATAGAGATGTCCTCACCGACCAACCGTTGCAATATCTCAGTCATCCGCTGCAATGGAATTATGCGCATGGCCTCCTTGACCAATTCACCATAACTACCCTCCATCTGTTCCAGAAGATAACGGGTTTCCTGCACACCAATAAAATCTTCGGCATATTCCCGCAGCACATGTGACAAATGCCAGGTGATCACCTGAGACATTGATAAAAACGCCAGCCCGGACTTCACCAAACGTTCCTGATGTGCTTCGGCTACCCACAGGGTGGGCTGATTAGGTAATAGAGGTTCCCCTTCTTCATAAGGGATAGCCAGTAATTCCAATTGGCTGACCGGTTCCTGCACCAGTAAATGCGCTGAACGCAACCGACCACGGGCAACAGGCACCTCTTGTAGCTGGATCAGATATTCCCCTTCCTTCATTCCCTCATTAAAGCGTAAGTGGATACCGGGAAATGGTACGCCCAAATCCAAATACAGGGCGCGTCGTACCCGTATCAATTCATCATTCAGTGAAATAGCTTCTAGCTCAGCCTGTAATCCCGCATCTACATCAATAAGTAAAGGAACTGTCATAGCAAATTCCTCTTTCTCACCAAGCTTTCCAGCTTTGGCCTTACTGCCGCTCTTGGGTTTAGGTTTGGCTGCCGGTGCGCCTGCACCTTGGGCTAATAGGCTAGGAAGATCCGCTTGCTGGCTGGCGCTGGCTTGCCGCTGGCGTTGGAATAGAAAATAACCGCCACCCGCTACCACCAGTGCAAGCATGAAGAAAGTTAATGTAGGGAATCCCGGAATCAGGCCAAATAACACCAATAAAACACCGCCAATCAGCAGTGCCTTTGGTTGGGCAACGACCTGCTCGCCAATCTCATTACCCAGATCCGAGGAGTCTTCCGACGAAACCCGCGTAACAATGATGCCCGCAGTGATAGCGATCAGTAGTGCCGGAACCTGAGAGACCATGCCATCACCAACGGTCAAAATGGCGTAGAGCTGCAATGCATCAGCCGCCGACATCCCTTTCTGAGTGACGCCTATGGTTATCCCGCCCAAAATGTTGACAAAGATGATAAGGAGACTCGCAATCGCATCACCCTTAACAAATTTCATCGCACCATCCATCGAGCCAAACATCTGGCTCTCTTTTTCGATAATGCTGCGCCTCTCCCTGGCTTCATTAACGTCAATAACGCCGGCACGCATATCTCCGTCGATACTCATCTGCTTACCGGGCATGGCATCAAGGGAAAAACGAGCACTAACCTCAGCTACGCGTTCCGAACCTTTGGTTATAACGATAAATTGCACAATAGTAATAATCAGGAAGATCACTATCCCGACTATCAGGTTGCCGCCGACAACGAAATTACCAAAGGTATAGACTATCTTCCCGGCATCCGCTTGCAGAAGGATCATTCGAGTGGTACTGACGGAAAGCGCCAAACGAAACAGCGTGGTGACCAGCAAAACCGCAGGAAAGGCGGAAAACTGCAAAGGCGAATTGATATAGACCGCCATCATCATAAGCACAACAGAGATGGTCATATTAATGGCGATCAAAATGTCAAGCAGAATAGGCGGAAGCGGTAATACCATCATGAAAACCACAGCTAGCAACAATATTGCCAACATGATGTCTTTACGCTCGCCAATCAAACGCAATAACTCAAGCCCACGGCTCATAATAGGGCCCCTTGAGCGAGATAACGCTGATAAGCACTGCGTGCTTCTTCCAAGTTCCCCTCTTGTTGACAGGCGCGGCTAATACAAAGCCAGAGAGCGGCGCTTTGCTCACCCTGCTCTTCTAAGAGCGTGCAATGTTCTTTTGCCATGCTCCCCTCTTGCAGTTTAAGTAATGAAACCACCAGGGCACGGCGCCCTTCCTGATGTTCAGGATGCAAAGCCAGTAATGCATCCAATAAAATACGAGCTCGGTCAGGATGACCGTATTGAAGTTGAAGCCAGCCGAGCAGCAACAAAGCGCTCTGCTGTTTAGCACTGAGAGTCATGGTCATACCTTGTGCAACAGATGCAGAGCCATCTGCAACAACTGTTCATCTTGATTCATTTTTTCCAACAGGGAGACAGCATGCTGTACCCTGACGTCATTATCTTGTTGCAAAATTGTACGCAGACTACTAACCGCCTGACGGAAATCATGTGGACGCAACAGAGAGTGAAACCCATCTTGCGGGCAGGCGAAAGCCAACAAAGCCTGATCAGCCTTGTTAGCGGGATAAAGACGTGCAGAGTGAGTCTCAACAGATTGACCATCGGGTAATAACGCATAGCGATCAGGTAAACTAACCCCTATCTCTTCCCGGCTGATCGCCGTTAGTTGTTCAATTCCTATATGGGCGGCAGCGATTTTGCTCACGAAGCGAGCACCTCACGCTGTACTCTTAATAAAGAGCGAAATGCCTGATGCAGCAAGGGCAAGGTTATCTCTCGTTCATCTAGTGTCACAAACAATAACAGGCGATCTTCCCCCAACCAGCCACAACGCAAGGGCAGTTCAGGCCCTTGACCACTGAAAGTGAGCAGCATCGCCTTAACCATTACCTCTTTTCCCTGATGCCAAGGAATTTCGCTGGCCAACCAAAGTGTTAACGCGCCACCATAGCGTTCAATTTGTAATGTACCAGAATACTCAAAATCAATTTGGATCAAGGGGCTAGAAACATCAGACATCTCCATACCCAAATCCTGACAAAACTGGAGTAACTGTGGTTCTATCCAGTTCATGGCGCTCCCTCTCCCGACCACAATTCGTCTTCTTCTCTCTCAATTGCTGTATCCAGCGCCAGTTGACAAGCATTTAGCAGGTTTTGGCGCTGTTCTTCATCACTGAATACTTCTACCGGAATCAATCTAATCACCCGTTTCAACTCCCGGTAGAAATGAATTTGAGTTTGGCTATCCTGCAATCCCAAAGCATGACCGAGCATTTCAACATCCCGCACATTGGCCCAACGTTTCTCAACCAGAGAAACGACATCCCCCATAAGGTCAGAAGGCCCGTATGCCATGACTTTCTCCCCCTATCACGCTTTTCCATAACTGCTCAACCTGAACCGATAAGCTGTTAAGCAAACGGAGTTTATGCATGTCACTCATCACACGTTCCAACTTAACAGGATCAAGTTGCCGCTGTTGGCTATCAAGATCAGCACTTAACGCTTTCATGATGAATCCTGTTACTTCCATCAGGGAGCTACTCTTGAAATTGGATTGAATATCCCGCCAGGCAGCCGACAGCCCTTGATAATCCATAACTGCATCACGATAGATGTTGCGCAATGCCTGCAAATTGCCAACCCCATTTTTAGCGGCTGTCGTGGCATCAGGCGTAATGCGCGCTCCCAACTCGATAGCAATCCCTTGCTCTTGCGCTAAACGTGACAACTCCTGTTCAACCAATGTCAATATGGCATGCGCCTCTGGCCTGCCTGCCAGCGCATCACGGGCCTGACTTAGCGCATAGAATTGTTCGCTCACCTCTCCAGAGAAACTTTCCAGATAAGCCTGTAATTGAGCAATATTAGTCAGTTGAGCGCTATTTAAGTGAGAGATCAATGCTTTGACCTTTTGTTGACGCTCCAAATCCGGCACCTTCTGCAAATATTCACCCACCAGCGCCTCAATTTCTCGCACCCTGGCATGCCCATCGCTAACTTTACGTTTGGAGAGAGGCATATCCTTGCGCTCCGAAAAGGCAAAGGTCATCTCTTCGGCCGCATCAGCAAAAGATTGAGATGCCGATACCAACACGACTTTCTCTCCCTGAAACTGACCGACCTTAGCCTGCTCCTGTTGTGCGGCAACCCCGGCGCCCGGTTCTGATAAAGTTATCGAATGAAGATGATTCTGGATAATATCCATAGTCTACCTTGTCATATCAGAGTTAATAATGAACAAATTATAAAGATACCGTCCCAATGCCTATGCCAAAATCAGTCGTGAATTTTTAGCAAAATCCGCCGTAACTCAAGGCAGAGTTCTATTAAGCCGGTATAAAGCTCATCAAACATGAACAATACGCCGTGAATAAAATAGGAAAGCTCACCGGTAAAGCAGAGAACGTCCAGGCAAACTCCAACCATTTTCTAAAAACTCCCGACTCAGGTTGCAATCCCTTCCCCTTTCCCTTCTTTATAGTGTTCGCAGCAGAGGTTATATAAACGATCATGAAGCTTTCCCTTGACCATATTCCCGGCCAAATGCGCCACGCCATTAATGAATGCCGGCTAATTCAAATCCGCGGCAGGGTTACTCAGGTCACGGGTACACTACTTAAAGCCGTTATTCCCGGTGTACGGATAGGTGAACTTTGTCACTTACGCAATCCTGACAACACGCTGTCGCTTTTGGCGGAGGTAATTGGGTTCCAACAACATCAAGCCTTGTTAACGCCGCTTGGTGAAATGTTCGGCATTTCTTCAAATACTGAAGTCAGTCCAACTGGAGCCATGCACCAAGTTGGCGTGGGTGATTACCTGTTAGGGCAAGTCCTTGATGGGCTAGGTAATCCGTTTTCCGGCGGCCAATTGCCGGAACCACAAGCCTTGTATCCGGTTTACCGAGATGCGCCTGCTCCCATGAGCCGCAAACGAATTGAACACCCGCTCTCTCTTGGCGTGCGTGCTATTGATGGCTTACTCACCTGCGGTGAAGGCCAACGTATGGGGATTTTTGCCGCGGCTGGCGGCGGAAAAAGTACGCTGCTATCTACGTTGATTCGCAGTGCCGAAGTTGATGTTACCGTGCTGGCGCTCATCGGTGAACGTGGACGTGAAGTGCGAGAATTTATCGAATCGGACCTCGGTGAAGAGGGGTTAAAACGTTCAGTGCTGGTGGTCGCGACCTCAGATCGCCCGGCAATGGAGCGAGCTAAAGCGGGGTTTGTCGCCACGTCAATCGCTGAATATTTTCGTGATCAAGGCAAACGTGTACTTCTACTGATGGATTCTGTGACCCGTTTCGCCCGCGCGCAACGAGAAATAGGTTTAGCGGCTGGCGAACCGCCAACCCGACGTGGTTACCCCCCGTCAGTGTTCGCTGCTTTGCCACGATTAATGGAACGTGCGGGTCAATCCGACAAAGGTTCGATTACCGCCCTCTATACCGTATTGGTGGAAGGCGATGACATGACAGAACCTGTGGCAGATGAGACCCGTTCTATTCTTGATGGTCACATTATCTTGTCACGCAAGTTAGCTGCGGCTAATCACTATCCAGCTATTGATGTGTTACGTTCCGCCAGTAGGGTAATGAATCAAATTGTCACCCCTGAACATCAGGCTCAGGCCGGGCTGTTGCGCAACTGGTTGGCTAAATATGAAGAAGTAGAGCTTTTGTTACAGATTGGAGAATACCAAAAGGGGCAAGATCCCGTTGCCGACACTGCCATTGCACGCATTGAAGCAATACGTAATTGGTTACGCCAAGGCACTCATGAGCCAAGTGATTTACCGCAAACTTTAGCGCTACTACAGCAGATAACAAAATAATGATTAGCCGTTTACAACGTATAAAAGCCTTACGCGTCGAACGCGCTGAAAAACATTTTTCCCTGCAACAAATGAAACTGCAAATGGCCCGTCAAAACCATCAACAGGCTTTGCAAGCCTTGCGAGATTACTGTCAATGGCGAATAGAAGAAGAACAACGGCTTTTTGAACTGTGTCAGGGCCAACCGATTGACCGTAAGGGCCTTGAACGCTGGCAACAACAAGTTGCCCTGTTGCGCGAAAATGAAGCGCAACTGGAAAAACAAGCGGCTGAAATGAAAGAAAAAGTGGAGCAGGAACTCCGTCAATTACAAGAGTGTCAGCGTGTACTGCACCATGCACGCCAGCAGCAAGAAAAATTTAATGAATTGGGTCGTCAGCAGCAGGAGGCGATCCGTGCCCAAGGTGAATACCAGGAAGAGCTGGAACAAGAAGAGTTCCATCGCCAAGAAAGAGTGTAAAACAGAAGAGTATGAACCCACTGACAGCTATCGGCAAAGGTGTCTCCTCCCTCCCAACGTCGTCCCCCGCAGAGGCAGACGCAGATTTGCAACGCCGTTTCGAGCAAGCTATCTCCTCTCACACCGCCAACACACGCCAGTCAACCACACGGCGGACGGAACAACCGTTAACTAACACGACAGCAAACAATAAAACCGCGGAGCAACATGCCACACATGACTCAGATGAGGAGTTTCCCTCATCCGACTCTCCCCAACCTGCAATTCTGGCAATTGATGATCCGCGCAGGCAAGCCTTACCATTACCAAGCCATGACATACCTGTGCGGCCTCAAAATCAGAAAAAAAGCTTATCAGACTCTGTTCACCGTCTTAGCGAAATTGCTAGCGAGATAGGAGAGTCTCTGTCAGCACCCGGAATCCCAACACGTCAGTCGAACCTGAATACTTTGTCTGATTTTGGCCTAAAACCGGCTGATATCACTGTGACTTCCAATCCTGACACAACCGACATTCCTGTACTGCAAGACGCAAACAATGAACCGGCATATCATACAGGAATGCAAACAACACCTGGCCGATCCCCATCTCAGCTAGACACACAACACAGTGCTACTCCTCACCAACAGGCAGACTTGGCTTTACCTATACCTGCCCGCCATGTCAACGACATCAACATTGCGGAAAGAAAAACACTAGCTGAAATCGAGACCTACCATTTGTTGGTAGCAAAGCCAAAAGAGTCTGACTCTCAATCCTCTTACTCTGGCGGATCAGACGGGAAAACACCTTTCATCCCACAAGCGCCACTCCTGCCAGGAGAGCGCATCCTCGCCACGATGCAAGCAACTTCAACTATATCTCCTCTTTTGGAAGCATTGATCGATAAACTGAGCGTGGAGATCAACATCGACCTAACACAGCAGCGTCCGGCGACATTACATCTGACACTCCCTAGCTTGGGGGCGCTTGAGATCCAACTCACCAACGAGCATGGCAAACTTCAAATCGAGATTTTGGCGAATCCGGCTGCTCAACAAATATTGAAACAGGCACGCTTTGAACTGATTGAACGTTTACAACTTCTTTACCCAACACAAACTGTTGAACTCTCCCTTCCGCCTCAAACGGATGGCGAACATGGATCGCGTCAACGTCGCAGCATATATGAAGAATGGAAAAAAGATGCATGAATGACCTAACCTTATCCAAAGTTTCATTGGAAGAATTAACGCTGCATCAAACCCTGAGTCGCCACCAGCAACAATTTAGTTGGGATAATAGCTATCTTTCCCTGGATATCGTCTCCCCACCACAAACGTTGGACAGGATACTGATCGCCCATTGGCAGGGACAAACTTTTTCCTTTTACTGCCATGCAGCCGAATTAGCGTTGTGGCTCGCGCCTGATCTGCAACAAGCGAATCTTACCTCGCTCCCTCAAGATCTGCTGTTGGCTCTACTGGAATATCAGAGCAAAGTGCTACCCACTCTGTCATGGTCAGCACTGCGTAATACGTCAGAACGTCTTTTATCAGCTTGCTTACAACTACGCCTTGAACGACCAGGAGCCACATTGCCGCTCTGGTTACCAGAACCATCCCCCTTAATTGCCATATTGCCAGAACGTCAACCTGGCGAGCACCTGTCTATTCCATTACAACTTTCTCTGCAATGGGGGGCAATAACCCTGACTTTAGATGCATTTCGCACTCTGGAATCAGGAGATGTGCTGCTACTTCCCCCACAGCAACAACCAGATACCCCTTTATTAGCGTATCTGGAAGGACGCCCTTGGGCCTACTTTAAATGCCATGACCATACACTGGAGTTAATCACTATGCACATCCCCTCTCCTGACAATTCTGACAACACTCTGCCAGTAACGGACTTAAACGACCTGGAGGTTCATGTCAGCTTTGAAGTAGGCCGTCAGACCTTGGATCTACAGACACTCACCAGCCTGCAACCCGGTTCATTACTCGATCTTGGTGTTCCCTCAGACGGTACAGTACGTATTCTTGTCAATCAGAAACACCTGGGTTCAGGTCGGTTGGTGGATATCGAGGGGCGTTTGGGAGTAAGAGTCGAGCATCTCTCCGTGGAGAAACAATCATGATCCAGCTACCGAACGAATTGGATCTTATCATCGGTCTGGCTTTGCTGTCTCTGCTTCCCTTTATTGCAGTGATGGCAACCTCTTTTCTTAAACTGGCCGTAGTATTTTCTTTACTACGTAACGCATTAGGCGTGCAGCAGATCCCGCCTAACATGGCTATGTACGGATTGGCAATTATCCTCACTATCTATGTGATGGCTCCGGTGGGTTTCGCCACCCAAGATTACCTGCGTCAAAATGAAGTTTCATTCAGCAACGCACAATCAGTAGAGAAATTTGTGGAAGAGGGACTGACACCTTACCGGAATTTTCTCAAACAACATATTAAGCCCAGTGAACGTACTTTCTTTATCGACAGTACCCGACAAATTTGGCCAAGCCAGTATGCGGATCGTCTAGAACCAGACAGCCTATTGATACTGTTGCCCGCCTTTACCGTCAGTGAATTAACCCGAGCTTTTGAAATTGGGTTTCTTCTTTATCTACCATTTATTGCCATCGATCTCATTATTTCTAACATTCTGCTCGCAATGGGGATGATGATGGTTTCTCCAATGACGATCTCTCTTCCTTTCAAATTACTGTTATTTGTCCTGCTTGATGGCTGGACACGCCTGACACACGGCCTTGTCATCAGTTATGGAGATTGAATATGAGCAATGCTGATATTTTACATTTCACCAGCCAATCTCTCTGGTTAGTGTTAATCCTTTCCCTGCCGCCGGTACTCATGGCTGCGGCAGTGGGAACATTGGTCTCGTTGATCCAAGCGCTCACTCAAATACAAGAACAAACATTGGGTTTTGTCATCAAATTAGTTGCGGTCATTATCACCCTGTTCGCTACAGCTACCTGGCTTGGCAACGAACTCTATAGCTTCGCCAATATGACCTTTCTTAAGGTGCCGCTGATCAAATGACCTTACCAGAACTCCAGCAGCAAATGCTGGCTTATACCCTGTTGTTACCTCGCATCATGAGTTGCTTTGTGATATTTCCTGTGCTCAGCAAACAGATGCTAGGTGGTGGATTAATCCGCAACGGCGTAGCTTGCTCATTAGCCCTTTATGCTTACCCAACAGTAGCAGGCAGTCAGTTGCCCACATTAGCTAGCCTAGAGTTGACACTGTTGCTCGGTAAGGAAGTTCTGCTTGGTCTACTCATCGGCTTTATTGCTTCTATTCCATTTTGGGCAATGGAAGCCACTGGTTTTATTATAGATAACCAACGGGGAGCAACAATGGCGTCAGTGCTCAACCCTTCTCTGGGAAGTCAAACCTCACCCACGGGTCTGCTATTGACTCAAACACTGATCACACTTTTTTTCTCTGGCGGCGCTTTTCTTAGTCTGCTTGGCGCTTTATTTCAAAGTTATAACAGTTGGCCGGTAACACAGTTTTTCCCCCACGTCACCAACCAGTGGCTCCATTTTTTCTACGGCCAGTTTAGTTATCTGCTGAAACTCTGCGCCCTGATGGCCGCTCCTTTGCTAGTCGCCATGTTTCTGGCGGAATTCGGGCTAGCGCTGATTAGCCGTTTCGCTCCTTCTCTCAATGTTTTCGTGCTAGCAATGCCAATCAAAAGCGCAATTGCCAGCCTGTTACTGGTTATCTATATCCAGTTATTGATGCATCATGCCTACGATAAAGTGCTGTTAATTCTCTCCCCAGTGCGCATGTTAATCCCTATCCTGGAGGCGCCATGAGTGGAGAAAAGACGGAAAAGCCTACCCCGAAGAAACTCAGAGATGCCAGGAAGAAAGGCCAAGTAACCAAAAGTAACGAAGTCGTCTCTACCTCCTTAATCTTGGGGCTAATCGGCATGATGATGGTCATGTCTGAATACTATTTAGAGCATCTGAGTAAACTGATGCTGATCCCGGCTAATCTGCTGGATAAACCCTTTCCCCAAGCCTTAAACCATGTGGTTGAAAACTTGATGCAGGAACTAGTCTACCTCTGCCTGCCAATTCTGGGCGTTTCCGCTTTGCTATCGTTGGCATCACACTTCGCCCAATACGGTTTTCTACTGAGCGGACATTCCATCAAGCCAGATATTAAGAAGATCAATCCTGTTGAAGGCGCTAAGAGAATCTTCTCTATCAAGAGCCTGGTGGAATTCATCAAATCGATACTCAAAGTGGGGCTGCTCTGTACCTTGGTCTGGGTGACTCTGGCAGGCAATCTACAAGCGCTGCTGAACCTACCGGAATGTGGGGAAAAATGCATTATCCCTGTACTCGGAATCATGTTAACCCAGCTCATGACCGTATGCGGCATGGGGCTTATCGTAATCTCTATTGCCGATTATGCCTTTGAACACTACCAACATATTAAACAGCTTAAAATGAGCAAAGACGAGGTTAAACGGGAATATAAAGAGAGTGAAGGCAGCCCAGAGATCAAAAGCAAACGACGCCAATTTCACCAAGAATTACAATCAAGCAATATGCGCGCTAGCGTCAAGAATTCATCAGTGATCGTCGCCAACCCAACTCACATTGCCGTAGGTATCCGTTATAAGAAAGGGGAAACACCGTTACCCCTTATCACGCTCAAGTTCACCGATGCTCAGGCCCTACAAGTTCGACGTATTGCCGAAGAAGAAGGTATTCCGGTGTTACAACGGATTCCTCTGGCACGTGCGCTTTATCAGGATGGCCTGATCGACCACTATATTCCTGCCGATCTCATCCAAGCTACCGCAGAAGTTTTACGCTGGCTAGAGCAGTGGCAAGATCGTGCTCCTGAGCTGTAACTCGCCACTCGCATATACGAACTGAACATTGGCATTAAAAATATTTCGCCAATGTTCAATACAAATGAAATATAATTCAGATTTGTTTCTTAATTATTACGATTCAATCACATAATAACAACAAATTTAATATAAATAAAAATTACTGCTAATAACCCAACATTACTTAAACAATATTGTAATAAACAATCCAATTCGGTTAGGTTGATTTTATGTTTTTATCGATTGATCAAATAGCTGAAACCAGATTGAATTTATTAATAAGTGATTTATATTACGCGTAGCTATTTGAATTTCACTTTGCGCTGACTTCTATAGCTATTGATTCGTTAATATTACCCTAGCCATTACTCATTACAATTACTAACATATTCTGAATTACCAATAGATTGTCTGAATAATAAGGAGATAACTATCAATATCAATCAAGACAAAAGACTCGGTTTATGACTCAGGGTGCAAAATTTATAAGCAATCGTTATCGTGTGAAAAATTGATCGCTTTTCACTCTTCGTTTATAAAGTGTTTATAAAACGTGAGAATAATACGGTATCTGGACCAAGGAACATAATAGGCCCACGAGTAAAAACCATTTTAATTAAAAGGTGCTATAGTTAACCATCAGGTTAAATACATAAACTATTCTTCCTGTCTATTTCAGACAGCGAAACCAAAGAAAATATCTATTAATAATAATAATGTGATTTGTATTTTTAAGACATACACCAACAGGTCCAGGACAATAGAATGAACGGCATCACAACATCAGGGAAGGGAATGGATATCTCGCTATTCCAACGTAGCATGCCTGCCTTTAACGTTATAGAACATCCTCAGGAAGGGATATATATCCTGCTCGAAGGTGAAATGACATGGCAGGATAGTACCAATACCTACGATATCTCCCACAACGAACTGCTTTTTGTTCGTCGTGGCAGTTATGCAGCAAAAACGCGTAGTGATACCTGTAAGTTACTCTGGTTGCCTCTAAGCACTACTTTTCTCCACGGTTTTCTGCAACGTTTTGGTACTTTGCTCAGTGAGGTCGAGCGGCACAATATGCCAACACCCGAATTAATTGCACTTACCTCATCGCCTTTGTTGTCTCAAAGTATAAATGGGCTGGTGGATCTACTGGCTCATGATTACCCCGCAGCATTGGGCCAACTCAGAACAGAAGAATTGCTATTGTTACTAGCATTTGGAGAACAGGGTACTTTGCTCATGTCAGTATTACGACAATTGAGCAACCGCCAAGTGGAACGTTTGCAGAGTTTTATGGAAAACCATTACCTTAAGGAGTGGAAACTCAGTGAATTCGCTAAAGAATTTGGTATGGGATTAACCACCTTCAAGGAGTTGTTCCGTTCAGTATATGGAATATCACCACGCGCCTGGATCAGTGAACGCCGTATTCTTTATGCACACCAGTTACTACTCAATAGCGAGATGAGTATTGTTGATATCTCAATGGAAGCGGGATTCTCCAGCCAATCCTACTTCACTCAAAGCTATCGGAGACGCTTTAATTGCACCCCCAGTCGAGCCAGGTATGGCAAAGAGTAACGATGGGCTAAAATAATCTGACGTTTTTTACAAGTTAACTATTGGCCTGACAGATAAAATAAGGCTATTCCTAATTTAATCGACAAGAGTGACTAGCAGCAAGATGAGCATAGCATGAGCCAGCAAGAACATAATCAGACTCGAACCAGCATGTTTCTCGGCCGCAAGATCTCTGTTATGCAGTCGGGAATTCCACGCCGGGATCAGTTACTCGGAAAATCATCGGCTATTCAGTATCAGAATAGAGACATTATTAATAGCCAACAGTTTATTTTATTACAACGCTTGCTACCCAGACATCTGCTGGAAAGCTTGATGAAGTCCGTTTGGTTTCGTAGACGGTTAAATTGCGGACAAGCTTTGCGGCGTGATGACCTACAACAGCTCATCAGAGCGGCGGCAGAACCAGAATGTGACTGGAATAAGGTATTGGGCGACCGCATAAACTTGGCTGACAGACATCTTTTACAGCATTGGGTATTACAGCCGCTATTTGACTGGTGGCTCCGTCTGTTGGAGCCAGAGATAGATTTCTGGTTCACTGAATTTGATCAGTTACAGATCCAAGAGCGGCAACTGCGTGCTAAAACGCATTTTTGGCAGCAAGCTGAAAATATCTCATCTCAATGCCGGGAACAACATCATCAAGAGGTTATATCTTTGCAAACCGCGCTTAACCAACGCAAACAACTATTAGAAAAACTGCTGTTGACAACGGAAACCCAGGCTCGCGAAGCATGGCCCAACTGGTTTACCGGGCTGGACGCACTCCAGACTGGCAACGACCTAACCACTTTTACACCGGTTCCCGAAGCACTGTCATCCTGTTGGGCGTGGCTAACCGCTTTAGAACATGACAGCGAGTCGGCCATTCACTTGCAAAAATGGCTTTGCGCCCGTGTTCTTTGCCTGCCACAGGACAGTTTTTATTGGCAATCGACGACGACCTAATTATTAGAGGAAACATGCAAACTCTACTCAATCATTTGGCCAGTCGCTTGGGCCAGCAGCCTTTCGTTTCCGATAGACAAGGGCATTACCATTTGCACATTGATAACTACAACCTGTTTCTTCGCCAACAGGGAACTGAACTTGTGTTATCCAGCCCGCTAAGCTGGCGTCATAATCCAAAAGATCCGTCAAGCGCTGAACTACTGAAAAGACTATTGCAACAGGTTACACGTTGGGGACGCTATGCTCCCCACGCGCTGACCTTAGATGAATCAGAGAATCTTATTCTGGAAGCACGCCTTAACCTTGATAGTTTGGATGTTCAAATACTGGAACAAATGCTAACTCTGCACGTTGATTTACTGGAACAAGTCATGACCCTATTGTCGGAAACCCAATCCGTCCCGCAATGGAAACAGGCAATATGGCAGCCATGAAACCGTTCCAACGGCTGTGCCGTTCCTTACTGTTGTCGTTGAGTATCAGCGGTGTGATACTCCCCTCTGCTTATAGCCAAGATCTAGATTGGTTTCCTACGCCTTATCACTATCTGGCAAAAGGAGAAAGCCTGCGGGATGTACTGGTTAATTTCGGTGCTAATTATGAAGCCTCAGTGGTTGTCAGTGATAAGGTGACCGATCAGGTTAACGGCTATTTTGAGCAGGATACTCCACAGGAATTCCTGCAACATTTATCTTCTCTCTATAATCTGGTTTGGTACTACGACGGCAGCGTGCTGTATGTATTCAAAAACAGTGAAATACAATCGCGCCTGCTTAAGCTTGAACAAACTAACGCAACGGAGCTACAGCAAGCCCTAAAACGTTCCGGTATTTGGGAACCGCGCTTTGGCTGGCGGCCTGATCCAAGCAACCAACTGGTTTACGTATCAGGCCCTCCCCGTTATCTCGAACTGGTTGATCAAACAGCATCTGCACTGGAACAGCAATCATTGCTGCGTAGCGAAAAAACGGGCGCCTTGACCGTGGAAATTTTCCCGCTCAAATACGCCTCAGTGGTCGATCGCAAGATTCAATATCGTGACACCAGTATTGAGGCGCCTGGCATAGCCACCATTCTCTCCCGTCTGCTCAGTGATACCAATGTGACCGCTGTTACTGGCGAAGCATCATCTTCTTCTATGGGAGGGAACTATTCAAGCCGCGCTGTCGTACAGGCAGAACCCTCCCTAAATGCCATTATTGTACGGGATAACCCGGAAAGAATGTCCATGTACGCCCATTTGATCAACGCACTGGACAAACCCTCCGCCCGGATTGAAGTTGCTCTTTCCATCGTCGATATCGACGCTAACAATCTTTCAGAACTGGGGGTTGATTGGCAAGTCGGCATCAACACTGGGCCTCGCCACATTATTGATATCACCACCTCCGCAGGGGAAAAAAAGGAGGGCAAGGAAAAAGGCGAAAGCATCGGTTCAGCCGCATTAGGTAGCCTGGTCGATCGCCGTGGTCTGGATTACCTGCTCGCCAAAATAACTTTGCTAGAAAGTAAAGGAAGCGCTCAGGTGATTTCCCGCCCAACGCTTTTAACACAGGAGAATACGCAAGCCGTCATTGACAACAATGAAACCTACTACGTGAAAGTGAATGGTGAACGGGTTGCCGAACTTAAAAGCCTTACCTATGGCACCATGCTACGCATGATCCCTAGAGTCATCCAAGTCGGAGATTCTCCTGAAATCAGTTTAGACCTGCATATTGAGGATGGTAACCAGAAACCTAATAGCTTAGGCCGGGATGGCATCCCGACTATCAGCCGAACCGTTGTCGATACCGTCGCCAGAGTTGGGCATGGGCAAAGTTTGCTGATCGGCGGTATCTACCGCGACGAAATGAACCAAACAACACGCAAGGTGCCATTTTTAGGCGATATCCCCTATCTGGGCGTCTTGTTTCGCAATACCAGCGAGCAAGTTCGGCGATCAGTACGCTTATTCATTATTGAACCACGTCTGATTGATAGTGGGATAGCCCATTATCTCGCTCTCGGTAACGGACAAGATCTCCGTCCTAAATTACTGGCAACGCAAGATATCTCTAATCAGAGCTTATCGCTGAATAAAGCATTGGCTAGTGCACAATGCCAACCATTATCCTCGGCCCGTCAAGTACAAGAAACCCTACGGCAAGCCGGTAAAAGTTCATATTTAGACTCATGCCGAATGGGTAAAACTTACGGATGGCGAATCATTGAACAACAATGTTCATTGAAGGAAACCTGGTGTGTTCGTGCGCAAAATAAGGCGAACCAATGAGTTGGAAAATTCGCTTTTACCGCGGACTAAATAAAAGTATTGAGGTCAATTTAGCTGAGGGGCGTTTAGCCATCGGCTCAGACCCCCTACAGGCAGATATTGTTCTGGTGGATGAAGATGTTGCTCCTGTGCATCTCATCTTAGAAGTCGAACCAGACTCAATTCGCCTGTTGGAATGGGCCGGTGAAGTCGCACCAAGTCAGAATGGCGAACCGCTATCATCGGGCGCCACATTGCAAGCATTGGCCCGTCAGGAGGCTGGCCCGTTGTTGTGGGCTTTTTGTGACCAACAACATGTATTTCCAAGCCAACTCGCTGAACCGACGGCTGCACCACGCCAGCGCCCTGCCCGCCAAAATCGCAGCCGGGTAGCAGGCGGGATGTTGATACTTTGTCTGGTATTGGCACTCGGTCTTCTGGCATTGCTTGGGCATGAAGGATGGCAAAGGAGCAACATGTCTAATGGCCTCGCCGAGCAAGAACTACGCCGTTTTCTCAATGGCGATTCAGCCTATCGCCAGGTGAGCGTACAAATGATGCCCGATCACGGTCCGCTGTTACTCAAAGGTTATGTGAACCTCAACCAACAACGGCTAGCGCTGCAACAGTATCTTGATGTTCACTCTCTCAGTTACCGACTGGAGTTACGTACTATGGAAGAGCTACGTCAGGGGGTGGATTTCATTTTACAAAAATTAGGCTATGCCCAAGTCCAGAGCAGTAATGGCAAACAACCCGGTTGGGTCCGCCTTACGGGAGAAGTCACTGATACCAGCCAGCAATGGAACGATATCGAGTCACTACTCAAACGTGATGTTCCGGGCTTACTCGGCATAGAAAACCAGACCAAGTTCACCGGTAATCACCTCAAGCGACTGGATATGTTATTGGCTAAACATGATTTACCCGACACGCTGATCTACAAGGATAAAAATGATCGCATTGAGTTTACAGGTCAATTGGATGAACACCAGACGCATAACTTCTACCGCTTACAACAGGTATTTAAACAAGAGTTCGGCAGCCGACCAGCACTGGTATTGCTGAATAATAAACAGCTCACCCGCAATGATGAACTCAATTTCGACGTCCGGGCCGTTTCCTTCGGGCGTGTACCCTATGTGGTACTTAAAAACAACCTACGTTACCCGGTTGGCGCAACCACAGAAAACGGTTTAAGAATCGAAGCCATCCATCAAGATGCGATTGTTATTATCAAGGGTGGACAACAATTTATCGTCAAACTTAACAGGAGCCCAGCTTCATGATGACATCCCTGGAAGCACGACTGTTTGGTGCTGATCCCACTTATGTCAACGAAATGCAACACCGTCTCGCTCAAGCGCTGAACGATATCAAACAACGCCTGAGACGCGGCGGTTCAGTACAAGAATACCAACAATGGCAACTGGAGGCTGATGCCATCCAAGCCGCAATCACAATACTTAACACAACAGAAGGAAACCATCATGGCTGAAATTTTCACCTCCGCAACAACAGTGAATACCCTCGATAAAGTTGCTGACCAGTTAAAAGTAAAAGCTAACGCAGCCAACGCAGACGTCGATGCAGCAGTCACCGCCCTCAGTACCGCGACAGGCCCTGATAACCCCGCTTTGCTGGCTGATTTACAACACAAAATCAACAAGTGGTCGGTAATCTACAACATTAACTCCACTGTCACTCGGGCTATGAAAGACCTGATGCAGGGTATATTACAGAAGATCTAATCATGACACGTTCACTCAAAGGGCTACTGGCAGATATCGCTCTGGTTGGAAGCGGCCATCACTGCCATGACGAAGCCAATATTATTGCTGATTGGTTGATGTCAATCGAAGAAGGACAAGAAGCAGCAAACCTGATTCGACTCTCTTCTTTGACGAATCAAGGCAAATATCAACAGGCTCTGGATTTTGGCCGGGATCTTCCCTGGCCCAGTCTAGAGCCGTGGTTAGCTTTGTGTGAGTGGCGTCTGGGGCTGGCATCAGCCCTGGAACAAAGACTGACGCGAATGGCGGGCAGCGACGATCCACAACTACTCTCCTTTGTTGACGGCATGCGGGAACAACTGGCTCATGGTTAGGATTGAAGGACCGTCCCATAACACCATGCCGCAACCAACGGTACAGCCTTCGGTCAGTTCAGGGCATCAGCATAGCTTTGAACAGGCACTGAAAACTACGCCTGATCAGCAAATGTTGAAAGAGCGCCAACAACGCTGGCTTCAGGGAGAACCGCTGGAAAACGTTTTAGGCGACTTCGATCCAGCGACACAACGCAAAGTGATATGGCAGTGGTATCAGGCTTTATCGTCTGATAAACAGCCGTCCCAACGTGCTCAGTTGGAGGCCAAGCTGATTGCCCCGGTACAAGAGCGCCTATGGTCGCAGTTTGGTGGTTTAACAGGCGAAATCAAGCCACCACTGGATCTACCAGAACTTAAAAAAATTGTTCGTGAATTCGCCCCCACCGGTCAACAACAGCAGACAGTTCTTCTTGAGGTACTTGGCAAAATTAAGCCTATTCCTGGCCATGAGTACCTGACTGACCTTATCAAACGGGAGTTAAAAACGCTGATCCCCCTTAATGGTATGGTGACGAACATGATGCAAAACTCACACAAACCTGATTTGGAAGAATAATGGACCAGCCACAACATCGTAACACAAGGATAGACAACCTAAATAAACTCAACACACCTCAAATTCGGAGGAACAATGGATCTACCACAGATAAGCGAGACACTGATAACCAGCTTGGATGAACTCAACACATCTCAGGCCAGTGCCGAAAATATTGCGAGTTTTGAACATGCTATGTCCAATCAAGATCAAGGGATTGAAAACAATCTGATCAATGAATTGGGTCAGCTCAGACAACAATTCACTCAGGCTAAACAAGAGTTGGAAGCACAGCTAGCCGTCTCTGGTAACGATCCTAACAGCCTGATGCAAATGCAGTGGTCTCTGATGCGAATCACCCTGCAAGAAGAGCTGATTGCCAAAACGGTAGGACGACTTAATCAAAACATTGAAACCCTAATGAAAGCCCAGTGAGGAGCTGTGAAGAAACACTATATAATTTGCGTTATGCTCGCTGTCCTGATGCTAACTGGCTGTAAAATCGAACTCTACACCGGTGTCAGCCAAAAAGAAGGCAACGAAATGTTAGCCTTGCTCAGGGAAGCGGGCATTTCCTCTGATAAGCAGCCAGACAAAGATGGCAATATAAAACTGTTAGTCGAAGAGTCTGATGTAGCACAAGCTGTTGAAGTGCTCAAACGTAAAGGATATCCACGGGAGAACTTCTCTTCGTTGCAAGATGTCTTTCCCAAAGACGGCCTTATCTCCTCGCCAATAGAAGAGCGGGCTCGGCTCAACTTCGCCAAAGCACAGGAGATCGCCCGAACGCTTTCTGAGATCGACGGCGTGCTGGTAGCGCGGGTACACGTTGTTTTACCCGAGGAGCAAGACAAACTGGGTAAAAAACTATCGCCAGCCTCTTCTTCGGTGTTTATCAAACACGCAGCGGACGTGCAACTCGACACTTACATTCCCCAGATCAAGCAACTGGTTAATAACAGCATTGAAGGTCTGAATTATGATCGGATCAGTGTCGTGTTAGTGCCCGCAGCGGGCGTGCGTCAGGTACCGTTGGCGCCACGCTACTCCACGCTGTTTTCTATCCAAGTGACTGAAGAATCACAGGGGCGCCTGATCGGGCTGTTGGTGCTGTTATTAGCCCTGTTGTTTGTCAGTAATCTGGCGCAATTCCTGTGGCATCGAAGCAGGATGCAATAATGGCAACAGCACTAACGCCCTATCAGTTTCGGTTTTGCCCTGCCAGCTATATTCATTCTGACCACCTATCACCAGAATGGCTTGCAGTTTTATCTTCCCTACCTGAGTGGCGGAACTCTCCCAGGCTCAATGGGCTATTGCTAACCCAATTCGATCTGAATGTGGATTATGAATTACCAACCGGGTTAGGAAATATCGCCCTGTTAGAACAATCGCGCTTAGAACAACTTCTTACCTGGCTAGGAGCCTTACTGCACGGGCAAGCTATCCGCCATTGCCTGTTGGCGACAGAACTTCGCCACTTACACGATTCACTAGGAAAAGAGGGGCATCGCTTCTGCTTAAAGTATCTCGATATCATTATCGGCAACTGGCCGACTGGCTGGCAACGCTCATTACCACCAGCAATCAATGCAAACTATTTTCGTACCAGTGCCTTACAGTTCTGGCTAACGGCGATGGAACCTCTTGCTATCGATTTCGCTAAGCGCCTGAATTTGCGGCTTCCCCCTCATGAAAACCTTCCGGCCTGGCCTATCAGCCAGGCAGAACGACCATTGGCACAAGCGTTGTGTCTCAAATTGGCTAAACAAGTGAACACAGAATGTTACCATTTATTAAAATAACAACAGAGCATCTTCAACTATCTCCTGAACTCCAGATACTGCGTAAAGCGGACTATCAGACCTGTCTTAGCGCCAAATCTCTGCTTGATGCCGCCCGGGTGCAAGCACAAGAAATTGAACGTGACGCGCAGGCAGTGTATGAACAACAAAAAGAGCTAGGCTGGCAAGCAGGTATTGATGCCGCCCGTGCAGAACAAGCTAATCTGATTCATCAAACCCAGTTGCAATGCCAACAATACTACCGGCAAGTCGAACAACAGATGAGCAATGTGGTCTTACAGGCTGTGCGCAAAATCCTAAAGAATTATGACCAAGTTTCTCTTACCTTACAGGTGGCCCGTGAAGCCCTGTCATTAGTCAGTAACCAAAAACAGGTTATCTTGCGCGTCAATCCTGAACAGGCCGCAGCAGTACGCGAACAGATATCACGGGTACACAAAGATTTCCCTGAGATAGGCTATCTAGAGATCACCGCCGATGCTCGTCTCGATCAAGGGGGCTGTATTTTAGAAACGGAAGTCGGGATCATTGATGCCAGTTTGGATAGCCAATTAGAAGCGCTGATGTCCGCCATCAATAACCAATGGCAAAGTTAACGACGCCATCACGTTTCAAAGAGGTAACCGGTTTTCGACGGAAAGTGAAAATTTCTTCTGCCGTTATTAATATTCTCTATTACGACAAAACATTATGATTCACTCTATACCCTATGGATTTCAAGATGCATCGCGACGGCAAGGGAGAGAATCCCCAGGAGCATAGCGAACTATGTGACCGGGGTGAGCGAGTGCAGCCAACAAAGAGGCAACTTGAAAGATAACGGGTATATCTGATATCCAAGCGTATACCCCTTGGCATAATCTCAAAAGAAACCATTTAAGGAGTGACCATTGTCTCCCATCTCAGGTATTAATCACCAAAGAATATTTCCTACCCAACAGCTCGATACTACAGCGGTTAATCAACAACAAGGCGAACTGTCGGGTAAATCTCTGAAAGTCTCTTCACCAAGACCAGGGTTGTTAGAGCGCCTTTCAGCGACGATTCAACGCAATCTACCGGGCCACTCCATGCTTGATCGCCAATTGACCACCGATGGCAAGAAGAATCAAGAGAGCCGCTTCTCGTTCAGCATGATAAAGGACAGAATTGTTCACTTTGCGGTGAGCGCCAAGTTAGGCAGTGTGCGAGATTCTGCCAATAAGCACGGCGGCGAAGTGACTTTCAAGTTCGCCCAGACCAAAGGTACCTTTCTGGACCAAATCATGAAACATAGTGACACCTCCGGCGGGGTTTGTGAATCCATATCCGCTCACTGGATAAGCGCTCATGCCAAGGGTGAAAGCGTTTTCGATCAGCTCTACGTGGGCGGCCAAAAAGGTCAGTTTCATATCGATTCTCTGGTTTCCATTAAGCAGTTACAGATGGATGGTCTAGATCCATATGCCGAGCAAAGCCAAATAACCGAATCCTGGCTCCGTGAGAACGGTATCCAACCACGAAGTCCACTTGAAGTAAGCGGCGAAACTGGCAGCAAAGGTACAAAAGATCTATTAAACGCCATCCTGGATACCGGTGATAAGGGATCAGGCTACAAGAAGATCAGCTTCGAAGGACAAATGGCCGGGCATACCGTAGCCGCCTATGTAGATGACCAGAAGGGTGTTACCTTCTTCGATCCCAACTTCGGCGAGTTCAACTTCCCGGACAAAACCTCATTCTCCAACTGGTTCTCTCAAGATTTCTGGTCTAAATCCATGTACAACAAGGAAATCGGACTAGGTCAAAATTTCTACGTTTTCAACTTCGAGCCTAAAACACAATGACACACAACTATCACCAGCTTATAGAAACGCTATTCTCTAAACTTGGCGTACCTGCATCTCCTACTGACGATGATATCTACACTCTGGAAGTCGATGGACGTTTTCAGGTATTGATTGGCTGTTATCACGACAACTGGCTACAATTGTTCTGCGAATTAGGGTCCGAAGTCAGTCATGCCAACAACCTTTTTGGACAACATTGGCCCGCACATGTTCAGGGAGATTTGGATGGACAAGCCATTCTATGGTCGCAACGCCCCTTGACCGAAGTAGATGTAGCTGAACTACAAGCTTGGTTAGAACGATTTATTGATGATATTGAACAACGCCTGACACCTAACACAACCCAACAGCCTAAAAATCTGCCGCCTTCCTTGATGCGGGTTTGATCGCTAAATACAAGCCACTACCGGGATATAAGTTCAATGGAAACTTCAATATTTGGTTCCTCTTTAAACTGTAAGGTAAAAGTTAAATAAACCAAATGGAGAATCAAATAAAATACTACTCTGTCACCATGCAAAAAACCCGCAACTAAGCGGGTTTTTACTTATTAACAACTTTAACTACTCAGAATATTATCTTCATCGCTATCGTAAAGTCGCTAATAGATTTAAGCAGTTAAATTAAGATAATACGATAACATTTACTGCGGATGGACCTTTAGCGCCATTCTCAATAGAGAATGAAACTTCTTGCCCTTCTTCCAGTGTTTTGAAATTATTACTCTGAATGGCTGAATAATGGACAAATACATCTTTGCTGCCATCTTTTGGAGAAATAAAGCCAAAACCTTTATCGTTATTGAACCATTTTACTGAGCCAGTCATTGCATTAGACATAGAATTTTCCTTTAATTTTATTAAGTTGCCATAAGGCATTATGAGGTCTGTTTTTCAGTTTTACTTATGGGTACTAATTAGAAGGAATTCGCAATGAAGTGGTATCGGGGATAACGCTAAATGGTGAACTGCTTTAACTTTCTTTTCATAAATAGGTCTGTACTTCCAAACCAGTGACGCTATTAAATCACATTGATTGGTCATTAGCAAATTTTAATTTCATTTATTTTTTTCTATTTGGTGTTTACCTTTTCCTAAATTGCTGCTTTGTTCATATTGCATAGTTTTACCATAGCCATAACTAACTAAATTATAAAAAGTTTTTATCTACAAACCCCTATTTTTCAAAGTTATAGCAACTGATTTAAATTTACAATTTATCCCTAACAACCTAATCAGGCTACAATCCGTAGCCTGAGATTCATGAAAACAAAGTTAACATCCATCAGTCTTTAAATAACCATTGCAGTTCATGAGCTGTGATACCTTAAAAAACGGGAAAAACTGAGTACGGTTATCGATAACTTGTCCATTAACAGCACGACATAGTGCTGAAATAGAGCAAAAACTATCTCCTATTTCCGTGATGTATAGAAACACTAGATATATCCCATTGCGCAATATAATCTTGATCAGTTAGTTCAATAGACTTATCGGCTCCACTGCCTACATTTGCGGCAGACGCAATCCGGATAAGTAATGCTCCTAACATAAACTTCTTCATATTTATGTATCCTTAGAGAATCATGCATTTCTCATATAACGGATATTGACAACATACATTATTATAGCTAATTGAAATTGCTTTTCATGGCTATTTTAGATATGTTAATATTTTTCTTAAGCAATATTTTATTTCTGAATAAAATCATATGATCAATATTCTTAGTGGATGGGAGAATTTCATATATCCACACTAAAAAAGTAGTCCATTATCCACATAATTATAAGTCAATTAGAATATAACATGAAAAAATCACATATTAATTTCAAATGGTTATCATTAGATATTATGCTATTTTTCTTACAAGATTCTAATAACTAAATATGAAGTTTCATTAACCAGACATTTATTCATTCGATAAATCAATATGGGGAAATACCAATCAAACAGCACTAAAATTTAACTTTACAATACAGTGATGATACTATTTCAAAACCTACTGTGAAATAGATAAATATCTTGATATTACCGTTAGCATAAAATAATAACAAAATCACAATAAAATTAACCTACATTACTCCGATTGAATTTATTTTTAATAAGATAAAAATGAGAAAATATAAAATAAGATCGTACAACGCCTTGAAATTCACATATTTTGAACTATATTTATTTTAATTATGTTTAATTATGAAAAAATATTCATTCCTATGAGGAGTTAAAAATGAGCAAAGATTTTACTTGGAGCTCCGATATATCTCAGACATACACTAAAAGAGATGGAACCCAAACCATCAAACTACCACCATCTAACTCCTTTGATAAAGAGGATAACACTAATTTTACTATGGAAGCTCCAGGTGAAATATTAACACTACAAAATAACTCTGATAAGACATCTATTTATTGGCCAGTATTTCATGGAAATATGGCTGATGATGGTAAAATATTCAACCTAGATATATCCGCCGGGACACTAAAAGTAGACTATACATCAGAGAATAGGGATCATACAGTTGCTTATTTGGGGTGTGCTGAAAATGCCAGCTTTAATCTTAAAGATTCTGGTATTTTAAAAATCACAAATCCAGGAACTGTATTTATGTTTATCGATTATATCACTTTAGACAAAAATAAATCACCTAAACTAACAATGTCAGGAAACAGTCAATTCGAAATAAAACAAATAAAAAAGATACAGTCAAATTCTCCCGCTTTTATTTTCTTAGCAAGTGATATTTATCTGCATGGATCATCTCAGTTCACTCTTGAAAGTAGCGACCTTTACTTAGGCGATGGAAATTTTAATTATTGCAATATAAATATATATGATAATTCAATCGTGAATTTATCTAACAACGGTATAATGTTAAGATATGGTATAGACGAAGGAAAGACAAAATTTAATATCAGATCTGGTGCTTCATTATTAAATATATCATCTTTTTCTGGAATCAATTTTCCGATTGATCTCGACAATGTAAAATATCCTGAGGGTTTATTCCATTTCATTACTACAGAAGGAGAAAATAAAGGAAAAGTAATGATTGATATCCCAACCCCAGACTCGAAGAATACTAATTTCGGGGATAAAATATTTAGTAAAAAACTCATAGCTCTTGATGATAAAATAGGAGTTCAAGAATATTTTAATGTTAGCTATGGAACTGCAATCCGCCAAGGCCATCAAGTTACAACTATAAAAATATCACTCAAACCAGAATATCAATCACCTCGAAAGTAAATGTAAAATACGCAGCAAGTAAGAATTAATTTTCTTCTTTATGGTACAATGCTGAATAAGGCACTGTACCACTCAACATCAATAATGCAAATTTGCAATATTCTATATTATCCCCCAAAAACCATACCCCATTTTCTACTATCCATCCTAAAAGAACAATATCAGGAAGAACATATTAACGATGACAATCACCATTAGGTTAAATAAAAATTAAAATGCCTGAGCCACATTAAATATATGACTCAGACTTTAATTGTCGCTTAGTTTAAATTGTCCAAGCGTTTGGCGTCAGTTAATGAAGCGTAACTTTGAACTAAAATTTAAAAACGACAGAATCATTCAAGAAAGTATATTTCTCGGCACACCATTATTTCTCATCATATATTGTCGGAACAATAGATGCTTTATCTGCTGAATCACTCAGCTTAAATATTAAAAGCTTGCCTCCACCCCCCCCATTAACGCCCCTCATTTCTTTCGCATGATCATAATGAAACTCTTTACCAACATAAAACTTAATAATATTTTGATCACTTTCTAGATCTTGGAATACCCAAACATTCTGAGAATCTTCTACGTCATCAGTTATAGTGCTGTATAGAAGTACATCTTTAGGATCACTATGACGGTTTATCAATGGAATTGGCGTACTTCTAGACTGCATAGATCCTGAATTTATAATCGGATATATCGTCATGTCATCAACAGTAGCACGCAACCCATCTTCTAGGGTATTTTGAATCATTTTAACAGTTGTAACTTTTAACGAATCAAGGATTTTCTGAGCGTCAACACCATCTATTTTTTCCATCATTTCATTCACCTATATAATTAATAAATTAAATAAAAATCATGATAAAGTTTTGAATAAAATTAATATTCACATAAAAATATAAAATATTACATCTAATTTAATTAAGTTGATGAATTAATCTTTTTCCGCCTCCTTAAATTTAAATATGATTTTTAATGGTAAGCTTCACTCTTTATTACAAGAGTAAATTACTATTTTTATCCATCATGTTACATTAGTGATTAAATATAGCTTAAGAGCTATTCTTGTCCACTAAATTTTTAAATTATTTTAAACAATTAGATTGGACACTTTCATTCCCAAAGCAAATCTCATAATATAAATAAGATACATTACCTCGAACTAATTATTATTTCATAACAAAATTGACAACCATAAGAACTAAAATCTTCAATAAACAGATGGACTTAGATTTAGTTTTTTAATGATTGTTGCATTACAACTCATTTCATAATTAAATTCCTCATTCTGTACACAATATCTTTAGATAATAATCCCTCTTAACGATAAAATACGAAATAATTAAAAACCTCCCCTTCTGTAATTTGATAAACTCACGAAACAACTGATTAGTCCAATCTGTCCCTCACTATCTATATTATTATCTGTATAAATCATCCATTCATTTTCGAAAATGAGCATCATTTAAGTTATTTCTAAAATAACAACACAGGTAATTTCAAACATCTGCTTCATACTATAAAAATTCTAACTTAAGAAGTTCACCATCCTATATTAATACATTGTCAGAACGATATCTGAATCTTCTTCATTAATTATCAAATATTTATTTATACCACCTACACTATTACCTCGAACTTCTTTTGCTTCTCTGTAGATAAAATCTTCACCGACATGATACATAATCACGTTTCCCTCTCTCCTTGAATCTTGAAACACCCAGATCTTCTGATTATTCTCCGGAAGATCTGTCACAATAACGAACTTAAGTATATTTTTAGGATCTGTACCAGGACCCGCTAACCGAATTAGCGCACCTGCTGCTCGTGCAGAATTATCGGGTACAACTCCTGGTGGTTGAGCCGTGTTTCCAATACTTACTTTCACATTATTTAGTAAGTTATTTTTCACCATTGTAATAAACGTGTATTCAATTCTATCAATAATTTTTTCTAACATTTCATTCACCTATTTTTTAATAAATTAAATAAAAATTTTATAAAAAACTTCCAGTTTAATTAATAAATCAATTTTTTATCACCTCCTTTTTCTACAAAACAGCTCAATCTAAGCAATAAAATTAAAAAAATATTTTTTCAGGAATAATGTTTCATAATAAAAACAAGATAATATTACAATATACTAATT